>DASZPA010000254.1:0-9891 GCA_035550555.1 Fimbriimonas sp. | reverse complement strand
CGAACGTGGGAACTGGCTTGACCCGCTTGGTCTGGAGCGCCTGTGTGACTGGCGGCGCCTCGTCCTCTTCTTCGGCCGTTACTTGGGCCATCTCAGCAATACGTTCAGCCAGAGGTTTGCGCTGAGCCCGCGGCTCGACGGTTCTGGGCTCTCTTCTCAAGCGGCTGCGGAAAGCATCGAACAGGTGCTTGGCGGGAACGTCGATCGTCAGCACCCCGCCTACCAGGGCCAAGGCGGGCATTCCGATCACTTTGCCGGCAATCGGGCCCATGAGCTTCGTAAAGGTCCATGCGATTACCGCGCCGACGTATCCGCCTGAACGCGAGACTGCTTCGGGATCGAAGAAGCTTCCACGGATCGACTGGGCAAGAACTCCCAGAATGGCCAGATAAATGAGCCCAAGACCCCAAGAAAGGTGTTTCACCTGGGGACGCTTTTGGCTTAGAAGGACCACCCCAAGAATGACAAGCAGAATGGGGATAACCCAACTCCCCACGCCAACGACCGCCGAAAAGACGACTTTGGAGAGCTGGCCAAACAAGCCTGAGTCGGAAGAGGCCAGCGAAAAGAAGACGACGCATGCCAACGCAATAGCGATAATGCCTGCGATGTCTTTTCCGCGATGGGAGCTTGGCGCGTTCCCACTTGCTCGCCCCGCTCGGGACGGCTTGGTGCTGGACTTCATCCTGATTTTTCCTTCCGGCAGCCGATCCGTGGCCACCCCGACGTAGTATATCAAACAGAGCCGGCAACACAGGAGATGGTCCCAGAGGCGGCTCAAAAAGACGAAAGGCCGCTCAAAGGAGCGGCCAGATGGTGGGTTAGCTCGAGGGCCTGCGCCTCCAGTGCTCCTTCTTGGAACCCTTCGGCGGCACGACTTCCTTCACAACGCATTGGGCGGGATTAATGTCGTTGATCTGCAGGAATCCCGTGTCGGTTACGCTTACAAGCGCCAGTCCGTCGGCAGTAAAGCACACCGGAGAGCCAACCGGACACTGCTGCTGGATGTCGGCGACCTTGCCGAAGGTTTGCAGGTCCCAAACCTTGACCGTACGGTCGGTGGAACCTGTCGCCGCGTAGCGGCCATTGGGAGAAATCGCTGCCGTCACCACCCAGTCCTGATGACCCTTGAGCGAGTTGATCTTCTTACAGGACTTGGAGTCCCAGACGATGGCGTTGCCGTCGCGTCCGGCGCTCACCTCGCGAGTGCCTGATGCGGAGTAGCAGACGTCCCAGATTCCCTGGCCGTCGGGGTCAGGCAAGAAGTGGCAAACATTCCCGGTCATCGCGTCGTACTCTCGCATCCCTCCGCCGAGCATTCCCACGGTGAAGAAGCGCGTCGAATGGGGATCGAACGTCGCGCCGTAGAAGTTCTGCCCATGGCCCAGAATGTGGCGAGCTTCCTTTGGCTTCGGATCGGTGAGGTCGTAAACGTTCACCTGGTCGTCTTTGCCTGTGCTGATCAAAAGGTTGCCGAACGAGTTGAAGCTGAGCTTTTCCACGCCTTTCGTGTGGGTGCGATAGCCACGGACCGCGGCTCCGGTCAACGCGTTCTCGATCCAAACCCTTCCAGACTCGTCGCCGGTCGCCACGAGCTTGCCGTCGGGACTCCAAGCGGCGGCATAAGCCGGCTGAACGTGGGTGCGCAGAGCCCGCACAGTCTGGTGCGTCTTGCCGTCGATAATCCTTACGGAGCCGTCTTCCATGGTTGCCACGAACTTGGATCCAAAGGGCGCCGGGGCCAAGGCAATGGGGCGGAAGGCTTCTACGACTGCGGCAGTGGAAATGGAGAGCGGTGACGCGTGGTGACTGGCTGCCGGAGCGGACGCGACCATCAATGCGAGCGAAAGTAAGGGCATATTTCCTCCATGAACTAAACCGGACGGCGCTTGACCGGGCGGACTGGATGCTCCTCGTGAGTTTCCTAGGTCCTCCAGCAGTCAAATACGACTCTACCGGCTTATAGTGTTTCTTCTTTCGGAAAAGTTTCGGAAAAGCTCCGCCTTTACTCAAAAAACTGCAAGGAACGCTTCCATTGGCTGGAAGCGGGGTGGCGAGCTGCCACCCCACTATTATTTACAGAGAGTTAACGTAGATTGCAACGGCGCTAATCTTGTCGGCCGTCAATCGGGTCTTGAACGAAGGCATGCGCCCCTTTCCATCGGTCACGATCTTCGTGACTTCATCGACAGGAGTCTTCTTGCCTGCCAGCACGGGAGCCCTCTTTCCTCCTGCGCCCTTGTCGCCGTGACAGCCCGCGCACTTCTCCGCAAAGATCCCCGCACCATCTGCAGCGGAGCCATTGGAGGCCGTCGCGCCACCAGTCGCCCCAGTTGCCGGGGGCGGCGTCGCCGCGGACGGAGACCCAGTGGCAGCAGACTTTGGCGGGGGCGGCGTCGCGTTGGAAGTCGCGTCCCCTCCACTGGAACAGCCAACGATTACCCCCGCGAGAGCAAACGCACAAAACAGCAGCTCAGACCTTTTCATAGCTACACCTCAACCGTGTGGCAGTATAGCTCCCATACGGCGTCACGAAGCTCTGGAGACAACTAAGCGAGCCCGATGCGCGGTTTTGGCCGAACGTTAGTTGCAATAGGCCGTATTCTATGGATGGCCATGCAAGAAAAGCCGCTCGTCGACCCGTTCGGAAGACGCATCGATTACCTGCGGGTTTCGGTAACGGACCGCTGCAACTTTCGGTGCGTCTACTGTATGCCCGAGCAGGGCGTTCCGCCGACACCAAAGAGCGAGCAACTGACGCCAGACGAGATCTGCGAAGTCATCCGAGCGGCGGCCAGACTGGGGATGCGCAAAGTGCGCTTCACGGGCGGCGAACCACTCCTGCGCAAGGACCTTGGGGACCTTATTTCCTGTGCGGCCGAATCTGGCTTCGAAGACATTGGAATCACCACGAATGGTTTCGGTCTTGCCGAACGGGCGGGCGAGCTGCGCGGCAGTGGGCTTCGCAGGGTCAACGTCAGTCTCGATACGCTTCGGGAAGATCGATTCGCGACGATCGCAAGACGTGGCGAGCTCTCTTGCGTGGTAGCCGGAATCGAGGCGGCTCTCACCGCGGGACTCGACCCAGTAAAAATCAACTGCGTGACGATGAAGGGTCTTAACTCGGATGAGGCAGCCGATTTCGCATCGTGGACCTTGAGAGAGCAGGTCCATATACGCTTCATCGAGCTTATGCCCATTCGCTGGGACTTGGACGGGGCAGAGAGCTTTGACGAGTTCATGCCGCACGGCGGAAAGGGGCTGCTTCAGCTGCAGCGCGCTCGAGGCGACATGCTCAGCTCCTCTGAAATGCGCCGCCTTTTTGTTTCCAGCGAAGAGACTCGAAAGGCCATCGAATCGGAGCATGGCGAATTGCAGCCCGCGGAAGTGGTCACGAACGGACCCGCGAGAACCTATCGGCTCTCCGGCGCGCTTGGGACTGTCGGGTTCATCAGCCAAATCACCCACGATTTCTGCTCCCGCTGCAACCGCCTTCGGCTCACCCACGACGGATTCCTTCGGCCGTGTCTCATGTCCGATGGCGAGCTTGACCTGAAGCCGGCGCTCCGAGCCGGCGGAGACGTCAAGGAGCTGTTCCGCCAAGTGGTCGGACAAAAGCCCGAGAGGCACTATCTTGCGGAGGGCCAGCGGACGGTCGGCCGAAACATGAGTCAAATCGGCGGTTAGAATCCCACAAGGCAGGTCAGGCACAACGAAGGACCGACGGACCCTCGTTCAGTCTTTCGCCTTCAACGAAGGGGGAATACCGACTGGGTCGCCGGGCTTCAGACCGTGCTTCTTGGACCAGCCTTGTTTCAGCTCCAACACATACTGGTAGGGCTTGGTCGCAGAGACCGAGGCGTCGTTTTCCGACATGGCCTGCCCCACGTTAATGACTTTGCGATCTTTGTCGATGAATATGATGTCCAGCGCGAGTGGGCAGTTGTGGTTCCAAAAGGCCCTGTCCGTCGCCTGCACTGAGGAGTAGGGAAAGATCATGCCCTCGTCGTCCTTGACTTCCTTATCCGTTAGAAACATCATGCCTTCTTCCTGCTTGCTCTTGGTGTCCATCACCCACACAGGAATCGTCTTTCCCGCAACCTGCAGCTTCACAACCTGAAGGTCTTTGAGTTGGTAAACGCGGCCCTGGTTTGTCGAGGGGTCTTCCGCGGTCGCTTTGGGCTTCGCCTCCGGTGGGGTGGCTGGGGTTTCAGAAGCAGTCGGCTTTGCGTCGGACGTTGGGGCAGAGGCCGGCGCTGGAGCAGTCTGGGGCGTGGAATCCTGGCATCCAAGCGCGGCGGCAGCCACAGCAAGCACAAGAAGACCCGTCCTCATTCTGCCGCCGTGGGAACGTAGGTCTGGTCGTTCCTCTCGTACTCCCCGATCTTGGCTTCGTGACGAAGGGTTGTGCCAATCAGGTCGAGACCTTCGATCAGTTGGGATTTGAGCCCGGGGTTCACATCGAAGTGGAGAGTGGTCCCTCCCACTTCGATCTCCTGCTTTGGAAGGTCGATGGTGACTGTCGAGCCCGTGCCCGCCCTCGTCAGAAACGCGTGCGCCTCCGGCTCCAGCTCGATCAGCAGCAGTCCGCATGTGGCGGAATTTTGGCGGAAGATATCGCCGTAACCCGCCGACTCGGGAGTCCTTCGGGAGATGACGGCCTTAAAACCCGCCTGCTGAACGGCCCATACGGCGTGCTCGCGGGAGGAGCCGCAGCCGAAGTTGGTCCCGACGACTAGAATCGTCGCTCCGTCGGACTCGGGCCGATCAAGCACAAAGTCCGGCCCCCGAACATCGCTGAAAAGCAGCTTGCCGTAACCCGTGCGGGTGACGCGGGTCAGAAAACGCGCCGGGATGATGCGGTCGGTATCGATATTGTCATCGTTCAGAACCGCGATCTTGCCGGTATGAGTCGTGAAACCAGGCACATCCTGAGTTTGGCATAGGCATAATGCTTCTCACGATGCTGGTTCCTACGCGCGACGAATATCTGCAGCGAACACTCGGCACGCAGCCTATGGCGGTGTACCGGGACATGCTCGCCGACTTGGAGACTCCGTTAAGCGCGTACTGGAAGCTTGCGCACGACCAAGTCTATAGCTTCCTCCTTGAAAGCGTCACGGGCGGCGAGCAGGTCAGCCGCTTCTCGGTTCTCGGAATCCTTCCCAAAGCCGTTCTCCGATCGAAAAACGGAAACGTGCGAAGGATCACTCCGTCCGGAACGGAGGAGTTCAAGCTGACGGAGGGCGAAGATCCTCTCCATGTGCTGTCCCGCGAACTGCACGAGAAGAAGCCGCTCTACGTTCCAGGGCTGCCGGCTTTCGCCACCGGCGCCGTCGGCATGATGAGCTACGACATCGTCCGCTACTTCGAGCGCCTGCCCGACTCCACCCAGGACGACCTCAATGTGGACGACCTCGCGATGATGATGGTCGATACGGTCGTGGTGTTCGACCACGCGAAGAATCTGATTCGAATCGTCTCGATGGCGGACGGAACCGAAGCCGACTACGACCGTGCACGGGCCGACATCGAGGGGATCGTCGCCAAGCTATCGGGGCCGCTACCACCGCTTCCCTCCTCTAGCGGCGAGCCCCATCCCGTCGAGTGCAACATCACGCAGGAGCAGTTCGAGGGGATGGTCTCTCGCATGATCGAGTACATCACGCAGGGCGACGGCATCCAGATGGTGCCCTCCCAACGGTTTTCGACCAAGGTCGACGCGCATCCGGTGACGGTCTACCGTTCCCTCCGCTCCATCAACCCCTCGCCTTACATGTTCATCCTTCGGTTCGGCGACTTTGATCTTGTGGGCGCCTCGCCCGAGCTTCTCGTCTCACTTCACGGAACCCGGGCCCGAGTCCGCCCAATCGCCGGTACCCGATGGAGAGGCAGGGACGAGGCCGAGGACGCCGCGCTGGCAGACGAGCTGATCAACGACGTGAAAGAGCGGGCCGAGCACATCATGCTCGTCGACCTCGGACGCAACGACCTCGGGCGAGTCTGCGAGTACGGCACGGTCCATGTGAACGACCTCATGGTGATCGAGAAGTACAGCCATGTGATGCACATCGTGAGCGACGTCACCGGAACGCTTCGGGAGGGCCTCGACGCTTTCGATCTATTCCGCGCCTGCCATCCCGCCGGAACGGTCAGCGGAGCGCCGAAGGTCCGAGCCATGCAGATCATCGACGAACTGGAGACCACCCGCCGAGGCTCCTACGCCGGCGCCGTAGGCTTCGTCAGCCACGCCGGCGATCTGGACACCTGCATCGCCTTACGGACTATCTATCTACAGGACGGCGTCGCGTATGTGCAGGCCGGAGGAGGGGTGGTTTACGACTCTATTCCGGTCAAGGAGTACGAAGAGTCGCGGAACAAGTCGAAGGCCTCGCTGCGGGCGATCGAAGTGGCGCAGAAGGGGTTGTGATGGAGCGATCAAGCAGGATAGCAAACGAATAACGCGGTAGGTCATTGCAAGCGTGTCTTCGATAGTTTAATCTGGTGTCCCACAACTTCGCCGACACATGCTGCGAGCTATTTCGAACCTGAAGCTGCGTCAAGGGAGTTGAAAGACACTACTTTGGCGTCAAAACAAAGCACCATTGGAAATCACCAAGCCAACGGGGGTTGCAGATTGACCACCAGTGGAAATGGACACGGCGCAACTTAGAGGCGCATTTACCGGCGTGTTGCGGGCACCGGAATAGTATCACCATAATAAATGGTATCCGGTGACGGAGAAGGATTCGACTTGGCGACTCGATTATGCTTAAACACGCTCCCGCTTCCACCCGTACTCGGTTTTGATACATACATAGCACCCCAATAAGGTCCGAGTCTTGCTCTTGAATATATCCACGCCTGTTTCACCGTTGCCGCCGTGTTCGCAAGAGCAAGGTTATAAAAGCAGTTAACGCCTCGGAGCATCCCGTTGGCGCCTCCATAGGGATCAGCGACAGCTCCCTGTCATTGAAAGTTTTGAACGTGCTGGTCTTGGCGAGATTCAATTCCGTTCACCATGTCATAGTCTGGTGAACGTGCTGTTCCGTTTAAGTCCATTACCAGCAAGGGGCCCGCGTTCACATCGATCTTGCTGTATGGCCACCAACCCCTTCCATCACCAAGTGTAGGGGGATAGGGAGTATCTGTCGAATTACCCCACGAACCAAGTTTAGCACTTCCAACCGTTCGTAGCATCAAACTGCAATTAGTCACAGGCAGCACAGTAAACTCCATCACTGCAAAGACGCCCGAATAATTAGTTTGGGCACCAGAGTCCCGCGCAAAGAATGGGCAAAGAACCGTAGACTCCGTTGCAATGATAGGTTGAATACTCTGCGTTAGCACATCCATTTCTGCAAACAGTTGCGACGCGGCAATACAGTTGGCCGTTGAACTAACGTCTGTGTACAGACCTGTCCCATCCTGTATCTTCATCAATGAAACAGCAGCAGTTGTAGGCGTATCAAGCATGGCTCGCAAGGAAAAGAAGAGGTCATGCCCCATTCTATTGATGTGCCACATGTATACACGAATACGCCTGCTGGCGCCTGCCATCAACGGGATCGAACAATTATAAAGCCTTACAGGATCCGGCACTGCGGGATCGGCCATTGACTGCAACGACATCGGCTGCCCCGCTCAGAACCAAAACCGGGCTCTGCACATCCACAACAACCGCGGCGCTCCAGGGGTTGATTATGGGGTTATAAGTTGTAAGATGCCGGTCATGAATTATATTGGTAGTGCAGGGCATCGGAACTCCTATTCTCTTATATGGTTGTTTTGTCGTAAATGAAATCAACTTGAAGCATTGAGCGAATCATAACTTGCCGGACTGCCCTTGGGCCAAATCATCCAGCATTGCGAACTTGGGGTTGTGCCACTTGGCTCGACAAGAATGATATTGCCCGTGCATGAGTGTGCAAGCAATCGATAAGCGCCCAGATCCAGCCATGTGTTACCTTGCCACTCGAAAAGATGGGCCTTGGAAACCTGAGATCCAATGCCAAAAACAGGAGCGAAGGTAGCAAGCAGCCTTCCTTTAGAAAAGCAAACGTTTTGAACATTCGAGAAGCCAGCTGGATGATGCAGCTTCGTCGACGTGCCAGACGGCGTAAGCAGAGTCAAGCCTTGCATGCCTCGATCGTACTGGACGACCGCACCCGTCAGCGGGTCCACCTGAAGTTGTCGCGTTCCCTCCCATGACAAACCTGATAGGTATCTGCCGGAAGTCATCCGAAAGAACGGATTGCTCTCCGCTTGAGTTAGCCTGTGTACACGACCAGCGTTAACATCGAAAGCATTAAACGAAATCACTTCATGTCTGTCAATTTGGCGACCCCCTGTATAAACAAGGGCAACAAAGTGATTCAACCCGCCAAGAAACCGAATAGCGCAAATAGTGCTTCCGGGCGGCCAGGCCTGGCGCTGTTGCTCGGTGGAAAAAAGCCCCTTACTTGGTCTTCCCGGTGAATCTGGATGGATTACAGAATAGAAATCCTCGCTTTTTTTGTAAGGGCCTGTCCTAGGTAGGTTAGACGGAAACTGGGACTGAGCAAGCCATTCACTTGCAGTGTACGCGGCTATTATCCGTGCACCAATTCTTCCGTTAGTGTTCATCGTGCGAAAACTTCTGACGCGATCCAAGGGGACACCTGCCGGAAACACTAGGTGGGTCGCCTCCGGTTCATCACGACCCAGTAGGAGGGTTCGCTTAAATGGAGACCGATCATAAGGCACTTCGTATACGCCCAGGTACTTAGGGGGGTTGTTGATCCTGGCGAAGACGATACTTCCCAAAGGAATTCTCCCAACGATACCCTTGCCATCCTCAGAAACAACGGCGTCTACTACTGCCATGGCATTTATCCAGTCGACGGAGCTCTCTCTAACTGGTATCGCTCGATCTCTTTGCAACAGGAGATTTGCCGGGCTCTGCATATGGTGCGGTGGGAACATTGCCATACTATCTGACGGTCGCCGCCTCAAAACATTTCATCGAAATATCGCCTCTACGGACCATACTGATTAACAAGCAAGAGGCCAACTGGCAATGAAGCAGCACCACCATGTACAATCTCGACGGCACAGTCCGGTGGGGTTGCTCCGCCAGGCACCCCAATAGACCAAGGGGCTGCGTCTGACGCTAACACTGTGTTAAAACCCGGTGCAAGGTGAAGAGCGGGAGCCTTATTAGGTAACCAGGGCTCGTTATTATGCGCTATAACCGGCTGCTGGACAATCGAGGCACCCCAGTAGGTACCCCCCTCGCAACTAGGTATGGCCACGCCTGGCCCATTGTGGCAGCGGCAGAGTTGAGAAGCTTGAAACGATATAGCGCCGTTACACCGTATAGACCAAGATTGGCGCCTCCAAACTGATCGGTGGCAGCGCCCTGCCAGCTATTGTTGAAGGGAGTGCCACTATACTCAGGGCCATTTGCGTCGGCCATTGACAATGAGGCAAACTGCTTACCAGGAGCACTAACGTCGATTACCCAATTTGAGGCAGCATCAAACGAGACTCTACTGTAGGGCCACCAACCGCGCACATGAACATGACCGCTGACTGGGTCTGGCGGAGTAGGCCCCATGTGGAGGAGCGGCGGGATCACCCCAACCGGGCCCACCAGAGCTCTCGTTCGGATTTGACGTTACGGCTGTCCTTAGAACAAGGTTACAGTCTATGTTCGACACGACGCTAAACTCGAGAACGGCGTATATTCCAGAGTAGAAAAACTCGGAAGCCGAGTCTGGAACCAGGAACGAACATGTAATCGCGGACTCGGTGTGCGTCAGCTTCGTTTGGGAAACATCCGGGACGTCCAAAGTTGAGTACAGTTGTGCCGCTGCCAGGCACGCGCCAGGGTCCCTCAGGTTCTGCGTT
>DASZPA010000253.1:0-10212 GCA_035550555.1 Fimbriimonas sp. | reverse complement strand
GGATACCGATTGCTTGTTGCTAACCGCGAGGAACCGTGGGGCCAAGTCGTGACCAGATTGCTTGGGCCCGAGGGACTGCTGGTCGGCATCACCTACACCCCCGCAATGCGGGGAAGCGGCGAAGAACAGGAAGCCTCAACTTAGTTCGGGAGCAATCCCAAGCGGATCGGCGTCACGAGCTCAAATACCGTGCGTCTGACCCTAGATGATCGGAGTTCTCGTCGTCGCTCTTTCGACACTCATCTTTGGTCAAATCCGTGACGAATCCGTCGCCTCCCTGGTCAGCCAACTAGGCAAGCCGAATAGTGAAATGGCGCTGGCCGAACTCATTCTCAAAGGCAGTGAAGGCGAGCGAGCGCTCATCGGCCAGGCCAACAACCCCGATCCCGTGGTCCGAGCCAGGGTAGCAGGGGCGTTGCTTTCGACTTTCAACGCACGGAGTCTGGATGTGGTGGCGTCGCTGGTGTCCGACGCCGATTGGCAAGTCAGCAAGGCGGCGATGAACGTGTTGAAGGCTGCGGGCAGTCGCGCTGTTGGTCCGATAGAAAGGCACATTGGCAGCGCGACACAGCCTGTTTCCACTTTCATGATCTGGCTTATCACCCCGAAAACGGCCGATGGAGAAAGGCATTTCGAAGAGATCCTGCGGGGCGGCTCATTGACTGCTCGCGAACGAACCATCGGCTCGGTTGGAAATCTCTTTTTTCCGACTCGCTCAGACCTTTTTCATCAGGTGCTCAACGATCCGTCGCCGCGGATCCGAGCGGCTTTGATTGAGAGCCTTACGAGGGGCGAGCTCTCCAATGAAGAAGTACCGTTCGTGAGGAGTTTGCTCTCGAGTCGTGACGCCAAGGTTCGGCTAAAAGGTTTGGATGCACTACAACACGCTCGCCAAATACCTTCAGGCGACATTCTCCGCTTGACCAGAGACCCCGATGCGGCTGTCAAGGCTGAAGCCGTCAAAACGATCGCTTATCTTCCCGTTTCCGCATCCGTCGCTGCTTCTGAAGTCAGCCTTTTGGACGACCGCGATCCGGCGGTTCGAGAAGCGGTCCTTGTCAGCCTCTGGCGGCGCGTGGACCGGATCGCCAGCGGCTCCAACAGGAGAAGCGACGCCGACGCGACCCTTGTGAAGCTTTTTGAATTCGTCGACATCTATCGATTAAGAGAACGCCTCTATCAGATGCTTGCGACGTCTCATTCGTTGCTGGTGGGTGAACTCTTGGGATACGTGGGGGACTCGCGCGCCTACCCTTTCCTGTTTCAGAAGCTAAAAGCTGATGCAGAGCCAAGAGGGTCCCGAGGTGAGGCATCCATACCGGTTGCTCTTGCCTACGCAGATGGAATCCGGGCCGCGCAAGACCTTGTGCCTTTTCTCCACGACCCGCACCATAGCGTCGTTGAGGCGCTGGGATATACCAAAAGTCAGGCTGCTATTCCACCGCTCAGGCAACTTCTGAACTCATCCCATACGGACGTTTCCGCTTCCGACTCGTTGGTCTCCTTAGGGGATCGGAAGGCGCTGCCAATCTTTATCGAGATCGCTCACGAGACCTCGTTGAAGGTCTACCAGCGTGGCAACATTCTCTTTCGAATCGGTGAGCTCGGTGGCCCGGGGGCCGTGGACACATTGTTGGACGTACTCGACGACTCATCCTTGGCGCGAATTCATTGGCAAGCCGAAGCCGGAATGAAGGCTCTGACAGATCCCGAAGCCATTCCGGATCTACGGAGGGCGGTCCAAGAGCGCAAAGGCGAATCTGCCAAACAGGCGGCTGCAGCGCTCGATCGGCTCACTCGTTCGAATCAGAACTTAAGCCGTCGATGAATTGAGTACGGGCCGCGCTGTCCGATCACGTCACGCCAAGCCGTGTAATATCACGGCCAGTTCCATGCTACTAGTCGCCCGCATGCTTTTGCCCTTGCTCCTCCCAACGCTCGCGGCGCCGTCTATGGGAGGCGTGGCAACGTCTCACGACAATCCGCGACCGTGGAGAATTGGCTTGCCAGAGCTGCACCGCTTGGACCTTTTGCCGGCGTTCAAACGCTCCATAAGCATCGGCGCTGTCACCAGCTACGACCGAACCGGGGGCAACGACGACGGTTTCTCGGGCAAGTACTCGTTCGTTCGAAAGGAGGGCGACAGCCTCGTGTTGGCAGACCTCAGGGGCCCGGGCTGCATCTATCGCATCCACACTCCGACCCCCACCGACGACCCGCTGGAGTTCTACTTCGACGGCGAATCTACGCCGCGGATCAGTTTGACTTTCAACAAGCTCTACTCCGGAGAGATCGCGCCGTTTGTGCGGCCGCTGGTGCAGCACGCCGGCGGCGGGTGCGTGAGCTACGTGCCGATTCCCTACGAGAAGTCGTGCAAGATTGTGCTCCGCGCCAAAAGCTTCCAGTTCTACGACCTGAACTATGCGAGCTATCCCGCCGGCGCACCGGTCAAGACGTTCAGCCAGCCGCAAGACCAAAGCGACATTCAGGCAGCCACGCGAGTCTTCAATGGCGGCCGCAGCTCTGACCTGACCGCCTACAACGTCCCTGCTGGAACTCACCTTTCGCGGCACTCATTCAACACTTCGCTCCAAGGCGGTAAGGCGGTCACTCTGTTCGAGACCCACAACGGCGGCCGCATCGCAAGTCTGCGTTTGGGACCTGCCGAAGCGCTCGAAGGCAAGGCGCGCGACATCATGCTGCGGGTCACTTGGGACGGCGCAAATACGCCAGCGATCCTGTGTCCTGCGGGAGACTTCTTCGGGTACGGCTGGGGCAAGCCGGCGATGGGGTCTTGCCTTCTGGGAACGAATGCCGGCGTAGACTACTGCAATCTCCCGATGCCGTTCGACCACTCGGCTAAGATCGAGCTGGTTTCACTGCGCGATGGGGCGCCGATCACCGTGAAGGGCGAAGTGGTTGTGGGTGATTCAAGGCGTCGATCCGACGAAGGCAAGTTCTACGCCGTATGGCGCCGAGAGAATCCGACCACGCAAGGCAAGCCTTACACTTACCTGGACACCAAGGGTCGCGGGCATCTGGTTGGCCTGGCGCTGCAGGCGCAGGGTTCGCGTCCTGGAAACACCGAGTTCTTCGAAGGCGACGACGTGACTACCATCGACGGCCAGATGGCCGTGCATGGGACAGGCTCCGAGGACTCCTTCAATGGTGGCTGGTATGACGTTCCCGACCGGTGGGACGCCCCGGTCGCCCTTCCGCTCAGCGGATGCATGCTTTACGAAAAGCCGATCGCGCGAACCGGCGCCTATCGCTTCTTCGTGACGGACGCCTACCCTTTTCGCAAGAGCATCCTTCAAACGATCGAGCACGGTCCCGAGGGAAACCGAGAGGTCACCGACTACTGCTCCGTCGCCTACCTCTACTCGGAGAATCCCCCGACGGAGAGATTCGAGATCCCCAGCGCGGCCGCGCGTGCCGTCCACGACCCTTCGGAGATCGTGTTCTCAGCCCATTGGACGCTTCCAATCAGCTCGTTCACCTTCACCGACGGAACGATCAGCCGCCATCCCGTAAACGCTGGAGACCACAACGAGCAGTGCCTTTCGCTTCGGGCCAAGGGCGAAGACTGGGTCGGCCCTCCGTTCGTCCAGTTCGTTTGCGACCTGCCGGCAGCGGGGCGGTACGAGGTCTATATCGATGCCGTGAAGGGTCCGGAGGGCGCCGAGGTTCAGCTCTTCTCGCAAGAGTCGCCAATAGGATCACCCGCCGACCTGTTCTCGGACAAGCCCGCTCGGGTGGATCGCATTCCGCTCGGAGAGGTATCAGCGCTGGAGGGGGCAAACAAAGTCATGCTCAAGCTCGTCGGCAAAAACCGCTTGGCCACCGCGTTCGGCCTCGATCTCATCAACGTCGTGTTCAAAAAGCTGTAACCACGACCTCGTGGTAGCGTGAACCTATTGATAGCCCATGCGGCTGAGACGAATCCCCACTTCTGTCGAAAGGTTTACGCGGTCACGATCCAGGTCGCCACTACACTTATCGCGGCAACGCGAAGGCGATGTATTTGCCGCCCTTCGGGTCGTTCGCCCGAC
Organism: Fimbriimonas sp.; assembly: GCA_035550555.1. Lineage (GTDB taxonomy): Bacteria > Armatimonadota > Fimbriimonadia > Fimbriimonadales > Fimbriimonadaceae > Fimbriimonas. Next base: position 6,160 of record DASZPA010000253.1, on the reverse strand, counting down.
CCTTACTGCCTTCGGCGCAGACGACGACGAACTGCCTGCCGGCAACCTCGTAGACCGCCGGCGTCGCATTCGCGGAGAACGGGAGGGTTGTCTCCCAAAGCAGCTTGCCCGAGGATTTATCGAACGCACGAAGCTTACGGTCATAGTTCGTGGCGGCGATGAACACCAGGCCGCCCGCTGTCACCGCCGGCCCACCATAGCTCTCGCTGCCGGTCTCCTTCATCCCCTTCTCTGCCAGCTCGGGATACTCGCCCAACGGAATCTGCCAGGCGAACTTGCCCGTGTTCAGGTCGATCGCGCTGAGCGTGCCCCATGGAGGAGCGATCGCGGGGTAGCCATCGGGGTCCAGGAACTTCCTGTAGCCGGTAAACCGATAGTCGAGCGACACGGCTGCCTCCTCATCCGACTCGATCGGCTTGCTTTCACCCGTCAGAACGTACTCAGCTACTGCCTTCACGTCGGCGTCGGACATGCTTGGAAAGCTGGGCATCCGGCCGGCGCCTTGCCGCGTGATCTTCGAGATCGTTGCGACGGTCCACTTCGGACCCATATTCAGCAGCTTCGGTAGCTGAGGTGGAGAGCCGGCCATCGTGTCGCCGTGGCAGTTCGCGCAGTTCTGCAGATAGAGCTGCCGAGCGGACTTAACCGCCTCGTTCTTGACGAGATCCGAAGTCCAAGCCATCTCGTTCGCATTCACATAGAGCAGTCCTGTTTCCGGGTCGAACGCGGCCCCCCCCCATTCCGCGCCACCATCGAAGCCCGGAAAGATGATCGTCTCCTGACCAACGCGAAAAGGGACAAACGGCGTGCCGCCCCTGAAAGTTCGAAACTTCTCCACCGCCCATTGGTGAGCCTCGGGAGTCCGAGTCGTCAGCATCTCTTCCGTGAGAGTCTGCCGCGCGAAGGGGGCCGGTTTGGTGGGCAGCGGCTGAGTCTTCGATGCGACTTCACCGGGCGTGCCGCTCGGCGGGTAGTGGCGATAGGCGATTGGGAAGAGAGGCTTTCCGGTCTTCCGCTCGAAGACATAGACGTGACCCGTCTTGGTGGTCTGAGCGACCGCGTCCACCCACCGACTGCCTCGCTTGATCCGGACAAGCTCAGGCGGCGCAGGAAAATCCCGATCCCAGATGTCGTGCTTGACTGCTTGAAAGTGCCACAGCCTCTTGCCCGTCTTCGCGTCGAGCGCCAGCAGAGTGTTGGCGAAGAGGTCGTCACCCACGCGATCGGCGCCGTAGAAGTCGCTTGCTGCCGATCCGGTCGGCACGAATACAATGCCCAGATCCGAGTCCACCGTCATTCCGGCCCAGTTGTTGGCCGACCCGGAGACCTTCCAAGCAAGCTTCGGCCACGTCTTGTAACCGAACTCGCCGGGATGAGGAATTGTGTGGAACGACCAGCGGATCTGGCCAGTCCGCACGTCGTAAGCCCGAATGTCGCCGGGCGTTGCGGGCAGTCCCTCGGAAACACGGCCTCCCACAATCAGTAGGTCTTTGTAGATCACGCCTGGAGTCGTGAGAATGATCGACTGCTTCGCCGGATCGCGTCCAACACCCTCTCGCAGGTCGATCCTGCCACCGCTGCCGAACCTTGGGATCGACTTGCCGGTCTCCGCATCCAGGGCATAGACGAAGTTCGTGACCGCCGCGAAGATGCGCCGGTCTTTACCGTCGCTCCAGTAGGTCAGGCCACGATTGGGACCCCGACCGATGATTCCCGATTCGAACTTCCACTTCTGCACCCCGGTCGCGGCGTCGAGCGCGACTACGTTATGGTTCGGTGTGACGCCGTAGAGGGTGTCGCTGACGACCAACGGTTGACACTGAGTCCCGCCAGGCCCCTCTCCACAGTCATAGGTCCACGCGACTTGGAGTTGGCTCACGTTGGAGCGGTTGATCTGCGAAAGGCTGGAGTACCGAATCCCATTGGGTCCGCCACCATAGCTCGGCCAATCCGACTGCTGCCGTGCCTTTGTTGACGCGATTGAGACTGCCAGTGGCAGCAATGCCCCGAGGAAAACCAACGATCGCCACCCAAGTCTCATCCGTGGGTCATATGATAGGCGAGATGACGCGTACCCGTGCCTAGGGCGCCTGCGCGGACGTGCCTATCCACTCGATGTAGCCGCGACCTGGGAGACTGTTGCATTGGATCTCCAATAGGTGGTCGAGCGACTTTCGTGACCGCCAAAGCCAAACCCCTTCCCGCCGCGGGAGGGGTCGCTGAGCGAAGGGAACCGGGGGCGAGGGAGAATCTGAAACTGTAAAAGTCCAGTAAAAAGGAGCCTTTGGAAGCTCTGATCGGCCTCGTTTTGATGGACTTTGGCGTTGAGAAACCGGATGTCCCTCTCACCCGGTTCGTGCCTCACCGGCCTCTCTCGCGGCGGAAAGAGGCTTGGCTTTGGCGATGATTGAATATCAGTCACCAACCCCAAAGGTAATGCAACAGTCTCCCTGGTCGCGGCTACATTTTGGTGAAAAGCCTCTGCAGACGTTCCTAGCTCTCGCCCAGCAACCGGGTTGGCCGGTGCTTCTTCCCCCAGAACCAGCCTTCCCGCAACTTGATCTGCTCAGACGTTGCTCCCTTGCTCTCGGTGACCCTGACGCGTCCGTTCTCGCTACTCACTTCCAATCCGACCTTCCGTAGAACATCCTCGACAGGCAGCTCGCCGGGGCTCATCACCCACTTGTCGAAGAGCGGTCCCAGTTCCTCTCCGCCAACACTGACCAGCCGCCGTCGAAGCTCATCCTCCGGGAAGCCGGGCTTTCCGTCTTTGCAGAGATTCCAGAGCCCCAGTTCCACGTCGTCCAAGGAATGTTCTCCGCCGGTCCGCGAGCGGATCTCGATATCGAATAGCATCCCGAGTAGCCAGCCCGTCGGGTAGTAACTCACGCCGAACCCATTGCTGTTCCCTCGCCCGTTGGCGGCCTCGCCAACCCGGAAGCTGCTCTCATAGGGGCTGACCTCCAGCCGCTTGGGATTGGATCGGACCTCTCGGATCTGATTCCCAATGTCCTTCAGGTACTCGCCGTCCCCATACCAGCCATACCGGTGCGGGATCAGGCTCGCGTAGTAGTCGGTCACCCCCTCCAGCCACCAAAGGGCCCCCGTGCGAGGGAGCCGTGTATAGTCGAACGGGCCGAGCACCGACGAACGGATCCGCTTGACGTTCCAGAGGTGGAAGCACTCGTGGGCGAGGCCGCGCATCGAGGCGGGGCCCTCTACCAGTGATAGGTAGTCCTGGCTGCTCGAGGCGTGTTCCAATCCACCCGCTCCATCCCCGGTGTCGCCCGCCCAGATGTGCCACACGTACCGGGAGTAAGGAGCAGATCCTCCGAAGAAATCAGTCTCGCTCTCCGAGATGAACTTCGTCATCTTGAGAGCCTGGTCCAGGTTCAAGCGGTCCCGCGCCGTTCCCCTAATGGCCAGCAGGTGGCCTTTACCGCGCGACGTGTAGTGCGCAGTTCTGAACTTGCCCATCGTCACGGGCGAATCGGCAAGGACGTCGTAGCTTGGCGCCTCATAGCCCGTCTCTCCGCGCGGATCGAGAGCAACCGCCAAACCCCACCCTTGCTGGAGACCGAACCGTACGAGACACTTGGTCTCTTTCCTCCCGACCACGTAAAGGTAGATGGACGGGCCGCCGTAGTGGACGGTGTCCGCGTCGGCACTGAAGATCCCCATCCTTCCGCTCTCGTGAAGGATCGTGCGCGAGTAAGAAACCTTGATCGAGCTTGCGCCCTGCGTATCGACGTGCCATGTGTCGGGCCGGGGATGGGTCACTGTCAAGGTCTTCCCGTCCGGCGACATCGCGGTGACCGACTTGAGGTTCTCGCCATAGTTTTCCTGCACGTAGTAGCCGGGAGACCAGCTCGGCATGGCAAGGTCCACCGTCTCGCCCTGGCACGGAATGGTGATGTCAATCCGAATCGAAGAGAGGTCGGCGGCCGGCGTGACCAGATAGGAGATCGGATCGGCGACGAGCGCAGTCAGCAGAAACATGATCGCGATAGTTTAACATTAAACTAATTTAGTACAATGCGGCGACGATGAACTTCAGGATTCCCGCGCTGGTTACCCTTCTTCTTTCAGCCGCCTGTGCGCAGTGCCAGCCGGCGGATCTGACGGCCAAGCTCAAGGCGCTGCCGGGCGTGGAAGCGGTTCAACCGGGGCCGCGTGGGTCGCTCGATATCACCTTCCGGCAACCCGTCGATCATGCGAACCCGCGCGGTCCCCAGTTCAATCAGCACGTCTTCTTGGCCCACACAGGCTTCAGTAAGCCCGTGCTGTTAGGAACCGAAGGGTATGCCGCTCGAGGTCCCGAGGGAGGCGAGCTGCGGCGGATTCTGGGCGGCCCGAACCTGATCACGGTGGAACACCGATACTTCGGCCGATCCATGCCATCCCCCGTGGTCTGGAAGTACCTCACCGTCAAGAACGCGGCCGACGACATGCACGCCATCGTGACCTCCCTCAAGCGGCTCTACACAGGCAAGTGGGTCGCGACCGGCGCCAGCAAAGGCGGGCAGACTTCCCTCTTTTACAAGTGCTACTACCCGCACGATGTCGACGCGACGGTCGCTTACGTCGCCCCCGTCAATATCGGTCAGGAAGACCCGCGCATCAACCCCTTCATCGAGACCGTCGGCGACGAGGCCACTCGGGACAAGATCAAGGCGTTTCAAATCGCTCTGCTCAAGCGCGAAGACCAAGTAATCGCTCTGCTTGCCGTGAAGCCAAAAGACTATCCGATGGGGGTCGGCAAGGCGTTCGAGTTTGGAGTTCTGGAGATCCCCTACGCCTACTGGCAGCAAGGCAACAGCGCCCGCCCGGACGCCCTTCCAGCACCCGATTCCTCCGACGCGAAGTTGGCCGACGCCTACAAGAAGATCGGGGCGATGTACTACTACTCGGACAAGGGCGTCAAGCAGTTCGAGGCGTTCCAGTACCAGGCGTTCACCGAGATCGGCTACTACAACTACGACATCACCGACCTGAAGGCGTACCTCAAGTCGAACCCCAACCCCACCAACCTCGACATCTGTCCCGCCGGTACGCAGTCGCACATCGTCTTCAATCCGCAGACGATGGCGTTCGTCTTCCACTTCCTGCAGTACAAGGCCCAGAACGTGATCTTCATCTACGGCGAGACCGACGCCTGGTCCGCCACCCAAATGCAGCTTTTGGGGAGAACGAACGCGGTGAAGATCGTCGTCAAAGGAGCCTGGCACAACGCCAGCATCAGGGCCGCGTCGCCCGAGCAGAAGGAGAAGATCTATTCGAGTCTGGAAAGCTGGCTGGGAATGAAATTGAATCGAATCTGACAAACCGTGGCACGATGTCCTCGCTTAAGGAAAATGTCCCATCGAGCCAAGGCGTAGTAGCCAAGGTGACGCCGTCCTGCCAGGAACGTCTCCCCCTTCAAGTGTCCACGGCCAGGACATGGTATCCAGGTGCGCGAAGACATGGTATCCACTCTGTTTTTTCTGAGGTCTGTTTCTTTCATTCATAAATCGGCACAGGGTTCAAGGGTGTGAGCTCTGAGAGGTAGGGCAAAGGAAAGCCACAGAAGGAGAGTCTCACACCGAATTCGTCTTCTTTGAGAACGACGGTTTCGAAGCTCAAGCCTTTTCCGACGTTGTAGCGTTGTCCGTTAAAGGAGATGGATCCTTCGATTCCGACTTTGCGAGTCACTGAGTTTTCGGGGATCTGATGTTCGGGAAGGGTATCGGGCCTTTTGCGTGGGAAAGGCTGGTACCGAGAACCCGGGGTTAGACCTCCGAGGGCCTCGTGGGGTCTGGTCGGAGATCAGACGCGCAACGTACTCAACATTGCCGTCCTCCTTGTGCATCCAGTTCTTAGGGTTCTCATTCATCTCGGGGTCGTAGAGGTGTTTTCCACCCGCGCCTGTCGTGAGGTAGATCACGCCGTCCGCGCTCCGGGAAGCGACTCCGTCAAAAGCCCGGTCGACTTTGAATTCGCCGGGGACGAACCGGTTTCCCTTGTTGACGAGTTGGGCGCCCTTCAGGTCTCCAGGCGCAAACCGGATCGGCTGGGTCCGCTGGTAAAGGTGTTCGTGGCCGCTGAAAACGATCGCGATGCCGTGCTTCTCGAAGATCGGCGCTAGCACAGAGAAATCCTTATTACAACTCTTGTAGTTTAC
>DASZPA010000252.1:0-23046 GCA_035550555.1 Fimbriimonas sp. | reverse complement strand
AAAGAACGTGCGCCCTCTGGAGATAAGAGCGAGGCGATGCCCCTGGCCATCATGCATGACCGAAGGGTTGACGCCCACGTCGGTCTTTGCGCCGCGATACACTTCCCGGGCCGAGTTGAGCGCAGTGCCCCGCGTCCAAATCTTGACGACGTAAGGATAGCCGGACGTCGTCATTGTCCCGCGACCCCAGTCCTTGGCTACCAGCAGGTGGTCCTTGTCGAGCCAAGAGACCGTCATCTTGGACTTGGGGATGACGAAACCGTTCTTCACGAAGTTGCCCGATTTCAGATCGAACTCGCGGTAGGTGAGCGCATCCTCGCCACCTTCCGAGAGCCCCACCAGCGTGAGGCGGTTCTCTGGCTCCAAAGCGACATTGCCTGAGGAGACCCAGCTTTTGTGATCCTTCTTGCCCAGCGCATCGATGTCCAAGATCGTCTTCCAGTGCGGCTTCTTGGTCAGGTAGTCGGAGACGGTGGTTCGGCGCAAGATCCCGCGCACATGGCTCGCGTCTTGCCAAAAGTTGTAGATCGTGTTGCCGTGGATGTCCGGCATCGGGAGTCGGTCCGGAGACTCGGCCACCTTGAGAGCTTCCGCCTGCAACTTGGCAAAGCGGGGATCAGACTCGAGGATCTGTGCCGAGGCCGCATTGTGCTCGTTCACCCAGTCCATCGCGCGCTTCCCATGCACGTCCTCCAACCACTTGTAGTTGTCGGGCAGCTCCGTTTGGCAAAATGCCGTCGTTTGGAGAGCGGCAGTCGCGACAAGGGCGAGGGCGCCGACGAGGATCGAACGGATGGGATGGGACATGGTTTGCAGTTCTTAAGATAGCACCTGGCAGGTTGCTGGGGATCGTAGCCCGATCGACGAAGCTTGGTGTTTAGGAGACTCCCCGCAGTGTGCGCCGGTGGTGCTCGTCCCAGCAGGTGTTCGATCGTTCCCACTCAAAGAGGGTGTGCGCCTGCTCCCGAAAATGCCAAGCAATCAAAAAGGCTTGCTTCCCCAAGGTCGCTTTCCAAGTTCAACAGGAGACAAAGCCGCGGGAGTTTGGAATTCTGCTCCTTGCCTGTTAGATTCCAGACTGATTCTTAGTTATCTGTCTTGGATTGCGAAAGCACCAAGGAGCTCATCACTATGCAAACAGCTAACGCCGTCAGTCAACGTGTGGAGGTCTTGCGTCTGCCTCACCCGAGTGTGAACGGTATGCAGACCACCGCTTCCGGCCTCATCCTTCCGGACATCACGGTTTACGAGGACATCGATTACGGCGGCAACGCCTGGCGCACGTCGTTCGCGTACTCCTATGTTGGAGACGACTGGAACGACAAGATCTCGTCGTTTGTCATTCATGCTGGATACTTTCAGTTCTATGCCGATGCGAACTTCATCACGCCTGTAGGAGGATTGCTTGGGCCGGGCTACTACCATTGGGTAGCCGATGTAGGAATTCCCAACGACGTCATTTCATCCTGGCACGCGTATTACGGATAGCTCGCTTCTGTTGTCGAGGAGGGCTTGGCATATCACCCGGCCCTTCTATCGTGGACGTTCGCAATCGAACCCACATCGCATGAGTGTTTCGAAGACCGGCACGTTGATCGTGCAAGAATCCCTGGAACCTCGTCTACGACAGACGCAAATGGAATGGAGTGAAGGGCCCCATCGAGCGCCGCTTGATCCCGCGACACTTGCCTGATTAGCGGTTCGGGCCGGAGCGGTCTCCGTCCAGCGCTGCCTCGTCAGACCTCGCGCGGGCGCCTTTGACATTGCGGTCGACGCTGAAGTGGTGAGGCATAAACATCGCGGCTAAGGCGCCGAAAACAACCAGGCACGCCAAGATCGCGATCGAATCAGCATAGTTACGGGGCGACGTGGTTGGAGCCGAGCGAGGATACATCTGCTCAGCCAAACGAAGCTGAGGCCGCGTAGCCGATGACTACGAAACAGATCACGATGAGTACAAAGCGCGTGGCCGTACGAACGGTTGGAGTCGTGTCAACTCGTGGATACATTTGGTGAGCCACACGACGTCAATAGCCAACAGGTTCACTGCAGCTGCTTCGGACCGATCAAACCGGCCAGAATCCGCACGGCCTCCCGGATCGCCTCGGGCTCGAGGAGGCCGTATGAGAGCCGGAGTTTGCTTCCGGAATCGACAAAGAACAGGCCGCCAGGGGAAAACGGAACTCCTGCTTTGAGCGCGCGTCGATACAATCTCTCGACGTTGAGGGCAGACCCCAAGCTGATCCAGGTGGAAAAGCCGCCGCTCGGCCGAGTCCAGGAGACGTTCGCCGGCATCCACGCCTTCAAGGAGCTTAGCATCGCATCTCGGCGGATTCGGTACTTCGGCAGGACCCGGTCGAGGTGCGCAGAGTAGGCGCCTCGGGCGATGTAGCGCGCCAGGGCTAACTGCTGGAAGCCCACTCCCGAGATGCCTTCTGACTTGAACCTTGCCAGGCAAGCCGATCGAATGTCCTCCGGGGCACGGAGGTAGCCCGTGCGAAGTCCGGGCGCCAAGGAATAGGAGAACGATCCGATCGCGCATACCTGCTGAGGATTCAATGCGGCAAGCGGAGGAACCGAGCTATCGTCGAGATCCACGGCAGCGAATGAGCGATCCTCGATCACAACAACATCGGCTGACGCCGCGGCTTGCAAAAGACTGAGGCGACTTTCCAGCGGCATGCAAAGGCCTGTGCCGTGGCCGAAGTCGGGGCTCACCAGGACCGCTCTTGGTGAGTGCTTGGCAACCAGAGAACGGAAGTGATCCAGGTCGACCGCGTCATTTGCCAATCTCACGGGCACTCCCGTGAGCCCTTTCGATGCCAACAGTTCCCGCAGACCAAGAGGGCCAGGCTCTTGAACGAGCACCGCGTCGTCTGGCCGGCACATGGTGCTCAGCAAAATCGAAAGGGCGTGCGTTCCACCATGGGTGACTAGCAGATCGGAAGTTGAACAGCCGATTCCGTCGACGGCAAGGAGGATACGGATCTGCTCGAGTAGCTCAGGGACACCCGCCGAATCGCAATAGTAGTACAGCCACGGCGACTCGTTTCGAAGGGCTTGAATCTCGGTAAGGAGCTCGTCCGCTTGAAAGAGGCTTGGGTCTGGGACCGATGAGGCCATGGAGCGCAAGCCGGCCGAGCTGCTCATCGGCTCGTAGCCTGCATCTGGGCCATCTGTGGTCAGCCGACCCAGTGCGGCGACGGCCAGGCTCGCGGGCAACTTCCCAACCACTCGAGTGGCTCTACGTGGTTGCGGCGTGACCAGACCGAGCGCTTGGAGCTCGCCATACGCCTTGAATGCGGTGAGGTGGACGATGCCCAGTTGCGACGCAAGCTGGCGACTGGTTGGCAAAGTCGAACCCAACGGTAGCCTCCCAGACAGAATGCCCGTTCGGACCTGCTCGACGATCTGGCGGTACACGGGCGTCTTGGCCTCGCGATCGAGGTTGATCTCCACTCCTGTGTTATACACACAAACCGTTCTGTGTTATAGCGACGCGCCTAGGTATGGACCGTACCTTTATCGATATGCCGGCCACGCTGCTCATTGCCTTCCTTACCGTTACCGTCCAACGGGCTCAGGTCCCACCAGAAACGAGGCAGTTCGACTTTTGGATTGGGAGTTGGAATGCGGTCGGCAAGATGTCAGCAGGTCCTGGGAAGTGGCAGGATACGGCCGGCGCCAACAAGATCTCGCACATCATGAACGGCTTTACGGTTCAAGAGGAGTTCACGATGGGCGCCACACGCGGCTCGAGCTGGTCGGTTTTCGACGTTCCTCACAAGCTGTGGCGCCAAACGTGGGTGGATAACAGCGGCAGTTACATCGCGCTGTCGGGCAAGTTCGAGGACGGCAAGATGGTCCTGACTACCCTGCCTGACCCCAGACGCCCCAAGTCGGTTCACAGAATGACCTACTCCAACATCACGCCTGAAGCGTTCGACTGGGACTGGGAAGGCTCTCGTGATGGCGGAACTACCTGGAACCTGCAGTGGCACCTGCACTACACGCGGAAAAAGTCTTGATCTTCTTTCCCGTCCCCGCCTCCAACCTCCACCAACTCGACTTCTGGGTGGGAAGTTGGGAGGTGTACGTAGGTGATGAGAAGGCGGGCGATGACGTCGTCGAAGCTTCCTTAGGAGGCCACGCCATCACGGAGCGGTGGAAAGGAGCCGGCGGGGACGAGGGGATGAGCCTGTTCTACTTTCGAACCCATGAGGACAACTGGAAGCAGGTGTGGGTTACGCCGACTCCACAGTACAAAGAAAAAGTCTCGCATGGAGTCAAAGGTGGCATACAGTTCGTCGGCCACGTCTTTTTGAAGAGTGGAAAGATGATCGACGATCGGACGACGTTGACTCGCCTGCCGGGAGACAGGGTGCTCCAATTCATCGAAGACAAGATCGACGGCAAGTGGAAAACCATGTTCAAGGCGGTCTACCGGCGGAAGCGGTAGACCGCCGACGGACGGCTTCTACGCCGGCGGGTTGCCAAAGAGACCGGCGCCCGTTGGCATATAGGTCGGATCGAAGGTCTTCGACACCGTAAAGTTATTGGCGTTGGCCGTCGTTGCGTCGAAGAACGGCTTGAGGGCATTGACGATCGCGTCGAGAGTGTCCAGGCCGTAGCGCCGCTCATAAATGTTGTTGTTCGGGGGATCGACCGACTCCGGGGATCCGCTAAGGCCGGTCGTAGAGGCCAATCCCAACTCGTGGGCGATCACTCTGGCCAGGGAGCGGTGGTCGCTCTCGATGCCCATGATCTGGGCGGCAATCACTCTCAGAGCGGACGAGGAGAAGTTGGCGACTCCGTAGATGTAAGCGGCGACGAAAGCATCCTCCAGAGTGACCAAGACGTTCAAGGTCGTTTGAGGATCGGTGAACATGTTCGCTGGGAAGTAGTAAGTTGTGGGCGCGTCCGTGCCGCCGGTCTGACTCCGCAGCAAGATGTAGTGGAACATCTCTTCATCTCGGGCGTTTTTGATGTACGACTGGTCGTCATCTGCAAGGGTCGCAAAGAAGGGCGACGTGTTGATGATGTTGGTGTACATCGTGACGGCCAACGCTTCGGCGATCTTCGCCGCTCCCAAAATATCGGTGTCTTTCGAACCGGATGACGAGTGGGAATGGCTGTCGCCGCTTCCGCCACAGCCGACGAGCAGGCCGGCGCCCAATAGCATGGCTCCCGAAGACGAGGCCTTCAGGAGTAATCGTCTGGTCAGGCCGTTGTGACCACTCGCAACCAGTGTTTCTAATTCGTTCTTCATCGATTTGTTTCCTCTGCACCTGTGCAGTTCGGCGTGGGCCGATCAAGGGCCACGCTCGCCGACCTGTCTGGACTAACGGCTTCAAGCTACTGTCGCCTCATGAATCGGCGGTGAACGCACACTGAACTCTGGGTGAAGGTTTTGATTTGCCCCCTTTTCGGGCGTGCCGCAGGCGAGAGAACACGATCCAGCGAAAACGGTCAAAGGAGGTGGTGAAATGATCAGCTATATGTCTGCCGACGCCACTGACCGACCCGAACCCGCAGATGAAAACGCACGTTGGCTATTGGTGGTTGAGGACAATCCAGACGACGAGCTGCTGGCGCGAAGGGCTTATAACACTTCGAAACGGTCTGAAAAGCTATTGGTGGCCCGGAACGGCGAAGAGGCATTAGTCATGCTTGGCTCCAAAGAGTCTCCAGCATTGGTGCTCTTGGACCTAAAGCTCCCGCGGCTCTCCGGTGTGGACGTCCTGATGGCGATGAAGGACGATCCACGTCTTCGCTCGGTGCCAGTGGTGGTTCTCACCTCTTCGACTGAGAAGTCGGACGTCGGGGCGTGCTACGACCTCGGCTGCAGCGCTTTTGTTCAGAAGCCGACGGACTACTCGGAATTCATGTCGGTCTTCGCATCCACTATCGACTTCTGGCTGAACCACAACGTCACGCTCGCGGACGTGGTGCAGTCAACACGGGCCTAGTCAACGCTGCCACGGGGTAAGAACTTCATGTGGCGCTTCTTACCGCTGTCTTAGCTGGAATTCTGCAGGCACAGATTTCGCCTGTCGCCCAGTGGAAGCCTTACGAGGGTGGCTTCATTGTTGAAGGCAAATCGATTCATTGCCATGCCGACACTTCTCATAAGGCGACAGGCGCCTTCCAGACGTTCACCTTAAACCAGGCCGAGCCACGGCCCTTCCTAGTGAGCGCATCCAGCAGAAGCGAGAACGTGAGCCTGCCAGCGAATTCGGACTACTCCATCTACCTGGACACCACGTTCATGGACGGCTCCACCCAGTGGGGGACCACCGTCAACTTCGATGCGGGAACGCACGATCGGCAAAAACGTCAGGTGATGGTTTGGCCGACGAAGCCGATCCGCTCCGTCGCGGTGTATCTGCTGCTCCGAAACCACACGGGCGACGCGTGGTTCTCGGACGTCTCGGCTCGTGTGCTGGGGCGAGGACAGGGGTTCGATGGGCAACCTTTAAAAGCTCCTTCAAGCCCCGGATGGTTTGTGAGGCCTTTCAAGGTTGGGCAGCCGGGCCAAGTCGTTCCGGTCGATCGCATCGGCTCGTTGGGCCTGAAGGCTTCTGGAACGGAGGCTGGCGGAGTCCACGAGTTGAAGGTGTCGGTGATCAAGCAGAAGGACCACTTCCCTTTGACCGTCTATTACTGCGTCCGGTGCGAATTGCCGAAAGCTCTGTGGTGGCCATCCGTTCGCGGCGGCGTGCCCGTTTCCGGGTTCGAGTCGGCGACCTATCACTCGGTCGATGCCGGAGCGATCGGCCAGATGTCGTTGTACCCGTACGCTGCGGTCACCAATAGAACTGCCGGACAAATGATCGGTGTCCCGCCTGACATGGGACCGACCGTGTATCGACTGTTTTACGACAGCGACTCCAAGCTGCTCTGCGCCGCTTTCGACTTTAATCTGACACCTGAGAACGAGAAGAACCCCGGAAGCGCGACGGCGAGGGTGGTGACCGGAGCGTGCGATCCGGGGTGGGGCCTGCGGGACGTGGTGGACCGCTACGCCAAGCGATTCCCTTCGGCTTACGTGAAGCGCGTGCCAAAGGAAGGCATCTGGATGCCCTTTGCCGAACCTCAGACGTTGCCGCACCCCGAGGATTTTGGAATCGCGTTTCACGAGGGCGACAGCAGCCCCGAGTCCGACGCGAAGCTCGGGATCCTTTCTTTCCGCTATTCGGAGCCGATGAGCTGGTGGATGGCGATGGATCCGAAGGTTCCTCGAACGTACGAGAACGCCATGGAGATCGCCAAGGCAGACCTGGCCAGTTCCGACGAGTCGACCAGGAAGCAAGCCGAAGCGCTGGCCAACTCCGGCACCGAGGCGGCGAATGGCAGGCACAACGTCGACTTTCAGAACCAGCCCTGGACAAACGGCGCCGTTTGGATGCTCAACCCAAACCCTTTGCTGACAACCGATCACGGGGCCACCAAAGCACAGATCGTTTACGACCCGAAAGAGGCCGACCAGCGGTTCAAAGCTGGCAGCTTCCTCTCCGGTGAGTACCTCGACTCGATGGAGAGCTGGGCGGATGTGCGCGACTACTCGAGGCGCTCGATCCGCTACTCGTCGCAGCCGGCAACGTTTGGGGCCGACACCGAGCAACCGTTCATCCCGCAATGGTTCTCAACTTACGAGATCGCGAAGTTCATGGGCGACGACTTGCACCGTCGCGGAAAGTTGCTGATGGGCAACACCGTCGCGGCTTCGAAGCAGTGCTACATGCCCCTTGTGGACGTCGGAGGCATCGAGACGAACTGGCAGGATGCGGGTCGCTACACGCCCGATTCGGACGACATCATGCTGTACCGTCGCACTTTGAGCGTGACCAAGCCTTACCTGTTGCTCATGAACACCGACTTCTCCACATGGGACAAGGCACGGATGGAGAAGTACATGCAGCGATGCATGGCGTACGGGATCTTCCCTTCGGCCTTCAGCGCCAACGCGGCGACGCACCCGTACTGGCAGAACCCCACGCTGTACGAGCGGGATCGGCCGCTGTTCAAGAAGTACATCCCGATGATCCGGCGGCTGGCTCAAGCAGGGTGGGAGCCTGTGACAGGGGCCAGAACCAACAATCCCCATGTTTTCGTAGAGCGGTTCGGAAACGACCTGTGGACGGTGTTCAACGATACCAAGGGCCCAGCATGGGTGACGGTTCACCTTCCAGGGAAGGGCCGATTTGTCGACGCGTCTTCAGGGGAGTCGTTTGAACCGAAGCACCCGGCAAGACTTCAGACCATTCTTTTTGGTGAAGGCGAACGCCATACAGACGTTTACGGCCGCCCAGAGGTTAGAGTCAAGCTGTCGCTTGCATCGGAACAGTGCCGGGTCATCCTGTTGAAGCCTTGAACTAATGCTTGCCTGACTGATGTCCGAAACACACAATCCGTTCGAGGAATACCTGCCAGAAGTGGTAGCGGATCCTATCACCGTAGACGAGGCAGGCACGGGACTTGTAGACGAACCACGCTCGAACCTTTGGACTTTTGGGATTTCGAATGAGACGGTTGCCACAGTCTCGGAGGAAGACATTCTCCGATTCGTACACTCGGTTGAGGACGCGCGGGAGAGGCAAATTGTAGAGCGGTTCGGTACCAGGCATTCGATGGTCTTCTACTGTTGGTTCGATGAGCAATCATCCTATTTGTGTTTCAGCATGATCTCAGCTTCCAATGGCCGGTTGCCGTTCGGCGCTCCGGTTCAGGTCGTCGAAGACCTACGGCAAATCGTCCAATCGTTCCTTGAGGACCCTTACCACGACGGCATCCCTATGTCGGAATTCAAGGTCATTACTCAAGAGGACCTCGACAATCGCGTCGAGCCGCCACCTCATGTCGTGCGCGTTTGGACGAGCGTCTTGCCAAGAAGCGTCGTGTAGAGAGGGTCAAGCCACATGGGCACTCGAATTCCTGTGCGTCCTGTTGGGCAGATCGCGCCAACGCAAGATCTGTTCATCTAAACCTGGCAGTTTTTCTTACGAAGAATCGTTTGCATATGGCAAATACGATGTGGGAACAACTGGTCTAGAGGCGAGACCTTTCGGAATAGCCGAATAAGACGCGGTTCGACCTAGATTCTTATTTCGTGATTTCGGAGATTCGCTTACTTGTAAGCCCACGACCCAAACCGGCTTTGACTTCGGTCAGCCTTGCCTTGCTGTTTACTTTTGGAAAGGATGGAGATTCTGCTGATAAGGTCCCTGGCAACTAGCCAACTGCTTCGCGGCGGCTCACGAAAGTGACTATCCGCGAAGCAGTCGATCTTCAAGGCTCACTACGATTTTCGTTTTCGAACGATAAGGGAACACCCAATGAGATTAAGTCGCTATTATACGCTCACGATTCTCGCAGCTATTGGAGGACTGTCGGCCGCTGCAAGCGCCGATACCTTCCGTTACTCGATCGACCTTGGCTCTGGCCAGGAAGCCCTGGGATTCGCTAACGGAGGCAACCAGTTCCTCCAGATCGCATCCGTCGCAACCGCTGACGGCTGGCAAAGCCGATTCCCCGTCGAGCCGGGGTCCGCATACTTCCACGAGTTCAATGTGAACTTGTACAGCGGTGACTCGCCAAGCATGTTTGGAGCGATCCACGATCACTTTGCCAATCCGAACTACAACATGACGGGCAACTTGATCGGCGTCGACATCACCAAAGGCTCCTACTCGTCGGTGGTTTTCAAGGGATTCCTTAACAAAGTCGGGTTTCCAGACGTTCAGACAGGCTCCACTTCGACCGGTCCGATCGCCCTTGGAATCACCCCTTGGATCGAGCCTGTTTCAATCTATAACCCGCTCGGAGGTTCACCCCCAGCGCCAGCAGGACCGACTTCCAGCATGGCCGGATTCGATCTAGGCAACGTGGATCTGAGGATTGGCGGGCATACGGTGAACGCATCGGAGGTTCATGCAATCACGGTGACCTCGAACGAGTATCAGAACAGCATCTTCGGCATGACCAAGGACTGCTCAGACCTCGTATTCACGGTCAATGAAAGCATGCAGGTGGCCTTGGCGCACTTCAGCCACGGCAACTGCGGCGAAGCCAAGGTCATCTATCACGCAACCGGCGGTGGCCAGAACTATCGGCTTACTCTAAAGGGATTGGTGTTCCGAGGAGTGGCGCCGGTCCAGATGACGGATGCGGCGTTCCGCAACCGAGCAAGCGTGTACTTCACTGTTCAGTCGGCCAGCTTTGGTCCGGCGTAGACCAAAAACAAAAACCTCCAGATAGGAGAAGGGTCGTCGGCTACAGCCGCCGACTCTTCTTTCCTTTTGTTTTGTTAATTGTTAACGATATCGAAAAGACGTACCTGATAATCCTTGTTGTTTTTGATATGACTCGTTCACCAGCATCGCAAAGCAGCCTCAAGTATGGAATAAGTAGATTGGTTGTCCAGTGATGGACAGCCTTTTAATGGCGACGATGCTAACTCGTTGCCCCTGCACGATTTAGGTGCGTTTAGTTGTTTTCAATCGGAGGAAGTTTATGCGCTCGCCTGTCGCAACTCGTATATCGGAGGCATTATTTGCCCGCACCAATTGGACCGAGAGCCTCAAAAGCTCTCGGACTTCTCTTAGCGTCGTTATCCCTTTTTATAACGAGGAAGAGAACCTACACCCTCTCCACACCCGGCTAAAAATGGTCCTGCTTTCGCTCGCCCCAGACCACGAGATCATCTTCGTGAACGACGGCAGCCGAGACGACTCGGTGGCCAAGGTCCTTGAGATCTGTGCCAAGGACAGCCGCGTCACGCTGATCGACTTTCGCCGCAACTTCGGCAAGGCTTCGGCGTTGGCAGCCGGCTTCCAGCGCGCTCACGGCGACCTCGTACTCATGATGGACGCAGACCTTCAGGATCAGCCCGAAGAGCTGTACAAGCTGACCGACAAGATGTCCGAGGGTTACGACCTGGTGACCGGCTGGAAGCGTGTCAGGCACGACCCGATCCACAAGACCTGGCCATCCAAGCTGTTCAATCGAACCGTTTCCAAGTCGTTCGGCTTGAAGCTGCACGACTTCAACTGCGGCTTCAAGGTGATGACCAGCCAGGTCGCGAAGCAGCTTCGACTGTACGGCGACTTCCATCGGTTCATTCCGGTACTTGCCTCTGACCTCGGCTACACCGTCGCCGAGTGCCCCATCGAGCACGCGCCGCGAATGCACGGCATCTCCAAATACGGCGGAAAGCGGCTGGTCACCGGTTTGCTCGACTTCTGGGCGACTGTAGTCGTCACCAAGTCGTTCCACAAGCCAATGCAGTTCTTCGGCAAGCTGGGCCTGAGGGTTCTGGCGCTTGGAGCGATCGTCGGCCTGTATCTGGCAGCGAACAGCCTCGGCCCGGAAGGCGCGCACTTGCGGCCGCTCTGGATGGTGTTCGCCATGTTCGTGCTTGGCGGGCTGCAGATCCTCACCTTCGGTCTACTCGGAGAGCTGATCGTGAATTCGCTGCGACGCTCGCACGGGAACCCGGAGATCGCGCAGCCGAAGATCATCAACGCGATGGTCGAGCGGCCCAACCCGATGGTGGAAGCGCTCACCAAGTTCTATGTGGATGAGCAGCTGATGTACGACGCGGAGCTGACGGAAGCGGCCTGAGGAGCTCATGAAGATCTGCGTTGTGGCCTCAACCTATCCGCGCTCGGACGCTGACACTGCGGTGCCTTGGCTCCGGAAGCACGTTCAAATGCTTTCGGAGCGGGGTAACGAAGTGACGGTGTTCGCGCCCGCCTTTCACGGCAGCACCGATCACGAGATCGATGGCGTGAGGGTTGTCCGGTTCCGGTATGCGTCGGCGAATCGCGAAGACTTGACCCACGATTCCGGAGCGCCCACCAAGATCCGCAAGTTCTCCTACCTGGCCAGTTCGTTCCTGTATATCGCGAATGGCTGGTTGATCTTGCTGAGGCTGCAACGCAGAGAGCGATTCGACGTTATCCATGTGCACTGGCCATTCCCGCATGCGCTTTTCCTCCCGGGGGTTTCGCTGCTTGGGAAGCCGTCTGTGGTTCTCAACTTTCACGGAGCGGAGCTTCTTCTCGCCCGCAAGTTCCCATTTGTGAATCCGGTCTTGAGATGGGCCTGCCGACGAGCGGACTCGCTGATCACCAACTCCTCGTTCACAGCAGGGAAGGTGAAGCAGCTGACCGATAAGCACGTCAACGTCGTGCCTTACGGCTGCCCTATCGAGGCGAAGCCGGCGAAGAAGAACCCAGACCAGCCGATGCTGCTGTTCGTTGGAAGGCTGATCGAGCGAAAGGGCGTGGAGTACATGCTCGAGGCTCTCCCGACGGTGCTTAACACCGTTCATGCAAGAGTCGTGATCGTCGGCAGCGGAGACTTGAAGGAGGATTTGGTCCGGAAAGCAAGCTCGCTTGGTTTGAAGGACAAGGTCGAATTCCAATCGGACATCTCTCCCGATGTTCTGGCTGAGATATATCGGCAGTCGACGGTTTTCTGCCTGCCGGCAATCTTCGACTCTCGCGGCGACACGGAGGGACTCGGGGTGGTGCTCGTCGAGGCCATCTCGTTCGGCTGCGCCGTTGTCGCTTCGAACGTCGGAGGCATCCCAGACGTGATCGTCCACGGCCGAACGGGCTTGCTGGTGCCTGAGAAGAACGTTCGTGAGCTCGCTAAGTCGCTTATCGACCTGCTTACCGACTCGCACCTTCGAGACCGGCTGACTCGCGGAGCATTGGAGCACGTCAAGACTGAGTTTTCTTGGGACACGGTGGTTTCGAAGACTGAAACCATCTATGCGAAAGACCGTAGACATAAGCCTGCGCTGGTGACTCGACCGGAGGGCGTCAGTGCCTAAGAAGGGTCGAGGGTGGGTGCGGCCGACGGTCGCGGCGATTGCCACAGTTTGTCTGGCGTTTGCGGTTCGAAGTGCGGTCGTGCAGCTTCACGGGAAGGTGCTTTCGAGCCCAGCGATGCTGGCGGTTGCGCTGGCTCTGTTCCTCGGCCACTACGCGCTGCAGGCGGTCGGCTGGCATCTGATCTTAAGAAGCCTGGGTATCTCCGTCAAGTTCGCCGACAGCGCTTCCCTTTGGTATTCGAGCCTCATGGCACGCTGGATCCCGGGCCCTTTTCTCTACACGGCGGCCCGGCTCTACCTGGCCGCCGATAAGGAGCTGCCGGTCACCAAGGTCGCCTATGCGATCGTGCTGGAACTCGTTTACGTCTTCGCCGGCGCCTGTATGGTCACGGTAACCCTCGCCGGCGGGTTGATCGGCCACGCTCTCAGGGTTTCCGGCTCGCTGGCTTCTCTGATTGGATGCGCGGTCTGCATCCTCGGGGTCACCGCAAGGCCCAACTTCCTTCGTGATGCGCTCCACTCCAAGGGCGCACGAAAGCTGATCAACAAGATCGCAGGACGGGAGTTGAGTGCCGAGCTATTGCCGACGTTATCCGCCAAAACCAATGCGCTTATGTTGCTCGGATATGCAGGCTTCTGGGTCTACTCCGGCGTCATGTTCGCCGTCATCGCACGAGCCACTACACCCATTACATCTTCACAAGCGATAGCTTGCATACCCGCCTTCTCCGGATCATGGATCGCCGGATTCCTTGCGATCTTTGCACCAGCAGGACTGGGGGTTCGGGAAGGCGTGATGTGGGTGATGCTTGCGCCTTCGGTGCCCAACGCTCAGGCTGTCGTCCTTTCGGTTTTCACCCGAGTCCTTATGCTCTGCGCCGAGGTTCTCAGCGTCGTCGCAGCCTATTTCTTGTTCGGCGCGAATCGCAAGAGCCGCGTCTCGACTCTTCTTCCGGAACACGCCCTCGTTCCCGTATCTATTACGCCCAATCCCGTTTCGGAACCTCAAAGCCGCGATTCCGAACGTGCCAGAAGTGAGTTAACCCTCAAGGTCTAGCCACGTTAAAAGGAAATCCTCATGTCATCTAATGCATTAAGTAATACGCAAAGGAGGGGCATCATGTACCTGCCCTTCTTGGGATTCGCAAGCTTGCTCGCTTTCGAAGTAGTTCGGCAAGCACCTACCTTCGTTACTGCTTCCGGAAAGACCGCTGAGGTCCAAGTCGTGACCGCCCAGCAAGGCGACACGACCGAGTCGGTGGTCGCCGAGGGCTCCGTGATGCCCGGCAATGTCGTCAACGTCACGCTGCAGCCCGATTTCGGCGGGATGGCCGTCAAGGTCCCGGTCGAAGTCGGCCAGAAGGTCCATAAAGGCGAGATCCTTGCCGAGCTCAGCCCGGAGCTTGAGACCAACAAGCTCGCCGAGGCCGCCTCCGGCGTCGACTACATGCGCTCGCAGTACAAGCTGGCGCTTCATCCTCACTTTCCGGAAGAGATCCAGAAGGCGAGGCTCCAGATCGACGCCGACGAACAGCTCGTGAAAGAGGCCAGGGCCAAGCTCGCTTTGCTGGTCGCCGGCAACAGACCGGAGCAGATCGACCAGGCGAGGACCGAGGTCCAGATCGCCCAGACGCGTTACGACTCAGCCAAGCAAAACGCCAACCGAATGAAGTCGCTCTACGATCAGGAGCTGATTCCGAGAGCGACCCTCGAGCAGGCGAACGCCGACCTGGACGTCGCCGACAACATGCTCACGCAAAAAAAGGATGGACTGAAGATCCTTCAGCTTGGAGCTCGCAATGAAGAGGTCGAAGCCCAGCGTGCGACTCTGGAGCACGCAAAAGTTGGCCTGCAACGCGACGAGCGCGAGCTTGAAGTGATGCTGCAGGGCAGCCACCCTGAACAGGTTGAAATGAACGCCGCCGCGCTTGCTCAGGCGCAGGCAAAGCTCAGTCAGGAGCACATAGCGTTGGAGCACCGATTCGTTCGGGCCCCCGCCGATGGAGTGATTATCGAAAGAAACATCAACCCCGGTGAGTTTGCAATCCCCGAATCGGCGCGCTCCAACGCCCTGGCTCCGATTACCAACAACCTGAAGAGCCTGTTTTTGATCGCAGACAACAGCTCGGTCGAGTTCCTCGCCGACGTGGACCAAGCCTACTTCAGCAAGGTTACGGTGGGCCAGCAGGTCAAGGTCGGAGTCGAAGCGTTCCCTGGGAAGCAGTTCACTGGCAAGGTGATCCGATACCAACCTGCGATCAGCCCGACTCAGGGCAATTACAACGCGGTGACCGGCAAGGCTGCGACGCCGCTGACATTCCCAGTCTGGATTCGCGTCCAGAACCCGGATGCCCAACTCGTCGCAGGCCAAACCGGCCTTGCGACGATGGCCCACCCGATGCACGGCCTCCTGATTCCGCAAGCGGCTGTCAATGTGTTCACGCTCGGTGAAGGCACGGTATTCGTGGTTCGAAACGGATGCGTTCGAAGCCGATCCGTCCGCTTCGACGCCAGCTCTGGCGGCAAGGTGAAGATTTTGAGCGGCTTGAAGGACGGCGACGAGGTCGTCGTTTCCGACTGGACCCGCCTGACCGATGGCGCCCCCGTACGTGTGAAGGAGGTCACCGCCAACTCGCTTACCGAGAAGGCCATGTAGGAGAGCCATGAAAAGACTCAAACGAACTCTTAGAACCCTCGCCTGCGCCGCCTTGCCGGCGGCGCTCACGGCGGTCTCATTTGCCCAAGACTCCAACAAGCTGACTTTGGAGGAGTGCATCAACTCCGCTCTGCGCGATGCGAACCACCGGCAGCGGCAGAACTTGCGATTGGACGTGGCGGCCAAGAGGGTCCAACTGTCCGACCTGGCGTTCAGCCCAAGCTACTCGGCGATCGCGGCCGCTCGCGGCAGCTTTGGCGACAACCTGTACGATCCGGCTGGCGGCACGACCGGTGAGCGGTACAACCTCGGCCTCCGCAGCGAGTACGCGCTTTACGATGGTGGAGTCCGCAACTACAAGCTGCGGATGGCGAAGCTCGGCAACATCGACGCTCGCCTTCTCAACCAAGCGGGCACCGAAGGCCTTGTGGTGGACACGATCTCAGCGTTCTGCGACTTGGCCTCCGACGAGCGTAAGACCTCCGTTCGGAACCTGTACCTTGAGGCCGCGCTCGCTCATTTGACCGATGCCGAGCAGCGGTTCAACCTCGGCTTGGTCGCCAAGCCAGAAGTGGATGTCGCGCTCAGCACGGTCGAGACGGCCAGATCCGACCTGGCGTTTCAGCAGGCGCACGAGAAGATCGCATCGATGAAGCTTTCGAGGCTTATCGGTCGCAAGCCGGACGATCCTCTTCCGGTCGTGGCGGTCGATACGCCGGCGGGAGCGAGTCAGGATCTTCCAATGAACTTGGGCGACCAAGTCGTAAGCCACGACGCCGGCCTTCACATTGATCTGAATGCCGTCGAGACTGCGAAGGAGCAGCTGAAGGTGGTGCGGGCCGGCTATGGACCTAAGCTAACTGCTTATTCCGCCGCGGGCTTGTTAGATCGGCAAGACACACTCGGCAGCAGCCACTACGCGTCACGCCCGTTCTTCACGATCGGAATCGCCATTCAAGTGCCGTTGCTAGACAGGCGCGCTCGAGGTATCGACGAGAAGATCCAGCGAGACGAGATCGAGATGCGCTCGCTGACAGCGCGCGATACTGAAATGCGCCTTCGCGAGGAGAGCCTGGAGACGCTCACCACGTTCCCGGCGATCGTGCAGCAGGTCAAGAGCCTTCAGGCTTCGGAGACCGCCGGCGAGGACCAATTCCGGTTGGCCGAGGCCCGCTATAAGAACGGCGTCGGAACGCAGACCGATGTGTTGCTGGCTATGCGCGATTTGGCGAACACCCGCAACTTGCTGGCAGACGCAAAGGACGTCCGCGACCGAATCTTGCGCACCACAGAGATTCAGCGCGGCGCCGCTCACTACGCCGAGATGCCCCTTTCGGGACGCCAACAATGATTCGAAACTGGCTGCTCCGGCCGCGAAAAGCGGTGGTGCTCGGCGGTCTGCTGCTCATGCTCTCCAGCACGAGCAGCTGGATCGTTCTGATCGAGATGCCGGAGCCCGTTCTCTCTCGCGCAGCCAGATTCGTTGCTTTCTTCCTCGGACTTGTCACGTTGGGGTGGTCCAGTCTTCGTGGCCGCACCGCTCGCAAGCTTCTTTGGCTTTCGATGCTGGCGGCCTCTCTGCCACTCGTCCTCTTGGTGCTCCTCACGGCATTTGATGGAAAGACAGTCTCTGAGGCGGTACTGCAGTCGAACGACGCGAACCGGTTGCTTCGCTCGATCGCAAAGAACGACGTCGAGCCGAATGTGGCTTGGATCGATGACCGGCCGATGCGCTCACCCATCGTGATCCGCGACGACTTCACCTTTGTCGACGGCATGGAGTGCGAGTCCTTCTTTGCCCGCTGGCCTTTTTTCGTGTGCTCCCTTGCCGGCTTTTGGCTGTTCATCTGCTGCTTCTCGTTGAGGCCGATGCGATCCAAGTGGGCTTGGTCAAGGGATTTCTTTCGAATCGCGTCCCTTGCGGCGGGCTGCGGGATTCTAGTTGCCGTTCGCCCCGAGCTTGGAATCCTCTATTGGAACCGGGCCCGCTCAGAGCTGACCGCGAACAACTACAACGCCGCTCTCCGCGACTGCCGCCTCGCTCTAGCTTGGGACCCTCGGTTTGACTATGACATGACCTTCCATTTCGAGCTTGGGCGAGTCTACAACCGTCTGGGAATGGCGAACGAGCAGGACAACTGGGCAACCCTTTCGGACATGTACGACGTGACCGGCACGACACGCCAGAGCGAACGGCACATGCGTGCGGCGATGTCGGTGTTCGACCAGCATCCTTTCACCCAGTTTGCAAACCCGAGCATCGCTCCCCGTTACTCCAACCTTCTCGTGAATTTGGGCTACCTGGAGTTCGCCAATCAGCGATATGTGGGCGCTGTGTACTTCTGGCAAAAAGCTGTGAACGCGCGTCCTCAGAACATCGAGGCGCTCTACGCCTTAGGCGTCGGTCAGATCCAGCTCAAGAACTATCCTGCGGCGGCGGAAGCATTCAAGCTGCTGGTGAAGGACAACGAGAGCGTCGGCATGTTTCAGAGCAAGCTGGTCGTGTCGCTCGTGTATCGAAAGCCGATCACAGCGCGCGCGTGGTCTGCTCTCTCGTACTGCTATTACCGGCTTAACGACTTCGACCGAGCCAATCGCTGCCGCCAGAACTCGACCTCGACAGGCAAGAGCGACATCAAGGAGCTCGACTAAGGATCTTCCCATGCTGCGACTTATCCGAGATCGTCTGCGCAAGTCGCCGAAGATGCGAAACGTCCTGGCGGACGTGTGCCTCCTGGCGGCCTCATGCTTCCTTATCGGATCGACTTGCGGTTATGCCACCTACCGTCTGACACACGACGACGACCTGCGCTACTTTGGGTACCCCTGGCACGCCAAGTGGATCACCTCACCTTATCGGGACAACGAAAGCGTGTGCTTTCGAAAGACGATCACCGTCACGCGGCAGCCTACTGCCGCCTACATGGTGGTCGCCGTCAACAACTTTTATGACCTGACGATCAACGGCGAGCACCTCAAGCAGTTCTTCCGCCCGTCGCTTTTTCGAACGTGGGAGCGGGACCAAAGCCTGTACACGGGGATCGGCTACTTTCGCAGGGACGACCTTGCGCGCTTTTACGATATCAAACCCTATCTGGTCGCCGGCAAAAACGTGATCGCGTTCAGTGTCCAATCCGACGAGGGTCGGCCGAAGCTCGGCGCGGAGATGGCGATTTTCGCTGGAGACGAGACACGCTACGAAAGCGATGGCTCGTGGCGGTGCTCGCCCGTGGCACAGCAACGAGACTTGGTGCCATGGAATCAAGGCCCCAACTTCTTCGACGGCGATTGGGACCACGCCATCGTTCAGGCCGAGCGGGTAATGAACGTCGCCGTCGATGGCGAGAAAGACGTCTTCGAACAACCGTTGGACGGGTTCTTCATCTCGGCGCCCCCCACTTTGCAAGGCGCGTCCCAGGTGTTCGAAAAGCATATGGACTTGGGGAACGCGCCGGCGGAAGCCTGGTTCCGGCTCTCTAGCCTAAATCCCTACGATCTCTCGATCAATGGCCGCCTGGTGGGGAGTACGGCCATGATCAACCGGTACTCGAGGCCAATCTTTACCAAACGCGGCAACAACGATGCGATGGACCGGCTGGTTTTCACGAACCAATCGGGCGAATACCCGAAGGCTGAGATTTCTCGGTACGTGGACGTCTACCTGGTGAAGGATCTCCTTAAAAAAGGGGACAACACAATACGGGTAACCGTCCACACGCAAGAGCTGAAGCACTTCCAAACGTATCCGCAACTCTATGTGGACGGCAACCTCACATTCCGAGATGGCCAAGAACGCGTGCTTCACTCCGACCTAAATTGGGCGGTGCGCTCTGAAGCGTCTTCTGCCGCCGCTGAGCCTCCTCGGATCTCTTCGGCTGGCCAGATCCTCAACGCACACAGGACCAAGCTGCGATTTCGCGGGAAGTTCGATGCGGGCCTTCACAGCCAGGTCGTCGCCGCCAAGATTCAGATCGGCTTCACGGCTGTGGCGTTCGCCTGCGTTCTAACCGCCTCTTACTGCTTGGCGAGGCGCCGGCCCGATCGCCTCCTTGTGCTGGCCGCACTTATCGCAGCGGTTCCGGCGCTGGTTTGCGTCGCATCGTTCGGAGTTCAGTGGATCTTTGCCGACTCGCCGCAAAACGAGTTTCTGACGAGCAACCGATATTGGCGGCTGCTGATCGAGGCCAACGTGGTGGCGTTCCTGAGCGCTATTCTGCTGGCCGCCTCCGATATCGCCGGTCGGCTGGCGCAGCTGCGGTCGCAACGGGTCGAGGCTGGCTTTTGGAATCGCCACGGATTCAAGATCGGCCTCGGCGTGATCATCGCGGGCTCGTTCGTGATGTGTCTCACCAACTACGCGGCAAACAACTATCTGGCCGACGAGTATGTCTCGATCCTTGCCGCGCAGGGAATCCTCAAGCACGGCTACCCAGTCTTCGACGCGACAAACATCGTCTATACGCGAAGCTCGCTCTACCACTATCTCCTGGCTTTGTTCATGTGGGTGGGCAGGGCGGACGGCGAGCTTGCGGCCCGGCTTCTTTCGGCATGCTGGCAAGCGGCGACGATCCTGCTGTGTTACAAGTTCGCCAAGGAGATGCGGGGCCGGGTAGCGGGCTTGCTTACAGCGGCGCTTTGCGCCTTCTCGCCGTTCATGCTGTTCTATGCTCGCGAGGTGCGGTTCTACGCCCAGTTCGAGTTCTTCATCGCGCTGGCTTTCTTCCTCTTGTGGAAGTCGCTCCACCACCCTGAGGATTCGAAGTACCGCGCGGGCGTGCTTCTGGCGTTCTGCGGCGCCTATCTGAGCCAGCAGTTCGCCGCGGCGATCGTTCCATCGATTGTCATCGCGGTCGCGGTCTCCGGCCAACTGAAGCTATGGTTCAAGTGGCCGACTTTGGGGTGGCTTCTGTTCGCCTGCGTCGTCGTTTTCGCGGACTTCGTCGCCTACATGAAGCTGTGTGTGACGCCACTACCTTACGTCGACGCCGAGTCTGTTTCGCTTCTTGCGTTCCATACGGATGTACTCGAAGTCTTGCCTTCCATGCTCTTCTCAAATACGGAGCGGACACAGTTCATCCTCGGCGGTTTCTATGCGGGCGGCTTGATCCTCACGCTCTTCGGAGCATTCAAGACTCCGGAGAAGAAGGGCTGGAACTGGAGCGCCTTTCTTTACCTTTGCACCCTCCCGTCCATTATCGTGACCACGCTGCTGTCGTCGCGGCCCACGTCCCGCTATATCGTGCAATTCGCTCCACTGGCGCTAATCGTCGCCGTCTGCATCGCCCTCGACCTGATCGCGAAGTCGTCCTTTTGGATTCATCGCCGTCGCCAGTTTCCAACTCTCGGGCGCTGGATCGTAGCTGGATCATGGGGGACTCTGCTGCTGCTGCTCTTCGGCTCGTTCCGGCCGGCCCGGACTTGGAACAGCTTCTACCGTACGTCGAACCGCGGCCTCACCAGCGCCTCAGTCTTCGTCCGAAACCATGTCGAGCCGGGTGACAAGATTATGTTCTTCAGTCCCGAAGCGGCAATGGTGGAGCTTGGCCATTGCGACTATCTATTTCGACCGGTCCTTGGCTCGATTTACAAATACATCAGCCTCGATGGCGCCATGCGGGAGCGCAACTCCGGCGCGCTGGTCGTGGACAATGCCGATAAGCTCTCTCGAATCATGGCGCAGAACGATCGCGTGTGGGCCGTGGTGAACACCCGTTCGATATCCAACCCGAACGACACCTACAAAGGAGCGATGGGCCAACTCCTCCGAGATAACTTCAGCATTCAATATGAACCGACGGGAGTCGAGGTGCTTCTTTGGGATCGAAGCAAGAACTACTATCACAGTGCGGTGGGAAGGTCTGGCTATGACATCTATAACTTCCAGTAGGAGAGCACCATGATTCGAACATTCCAGGCGAGCGCCTTTGTCCTGATAGCCGCCCTGTGCGGACCGCATCAAAACGGTCCGACGCTTCTCGATGTGGCCAAAGACAGGCTCCTAGTCCGCGCACTCTACTCGCATCCTGACCGGATAGTGAGCCATGTGGCTCCCTCGGGCGCCGTGGGTGCGAACGCCAAGTACGAGCAAGGTTCCGCGAGCCGCTGGTTCATCGAGGTTCAGCGGTACGGCGCAGACCTCGTCCAAGCAGGCTGCGCGTCGAACCATCCTGACGAAGTGGAGCAAGGTTGGAAGATTCTCGGCTGGGGTCTGGGCAAGCAGGGCTCCGATGGAGGGTTTCCCGGCACCGGCGACCCGTTTCACAGCACCTCGTTCTTTGTGGAAGGCTTGGCGCGCGCGTTGATCCTTCAGAACGAAGCTCGCAACGAGCCTGCCAACGCCTTGGAACTGGCTCAGAAGGTGAAGCGAGCCGCCCATTTCCTCTTGGCGCCCGAAGTTCGGGACAGGGGCGTCGAGCACAACCGCCCGTATACCCATCGTCAGTGGCTCCTGGCCGCAGCCCTGGGCGAGACTGCGAAGCTGACAAGAGATCGAGAACTCGCTCAAGAGGCTGCCAGTTTCGCTCGCGAAGGAATCGATTGCCAACGGCCGGACGGCATCGACCCCGAAAAGGGCGGCGGTGACGTGAATTACCAGGCCCTGGGTCTTTTGGAGGCTGGCCGGTATGCGCTGACCCTGGCCAATTCGGATCCTCTGCGCTCGCCGGTGTTGGACGCCATCCGGAAGGGACTCGACTGGGAACTGACGAAGGTCGAAGGCGCGGGCGACGTGGATGTCGATGGCAGCACACGCACTCAGCACGAACACGGACGAGGAGGCGAGCTGAAGACCGTCGATTACAAGATCATCGTCCAGGCGCTGACGATGGGATCGGACTTGACG
The DNA here is from genome assembly GCA_035550555.1 of Fimbriimonas sp. Lineage (GTDB taxonomy): Bacteria > Armatimonadota > Fimbriimonadia > Fimbriimonadales > Fimbriimonadaceae > Fimbriimonas. Next base: position 708 of record DASZPA010000252.1, on the reverse strand, counting down.
GGGGATACCAAATACAAGAGCGCAGCCGAGCGGATCTGCCGTGGCCGCGGCTGGGTGGAATAGTTGTAGCCGCCGGACGGAGGCCGTCTTGGGTTACACCATAAAGTGTAGCCGCGACCTGGGAGACTGCTGCATTGGAATGCGTCACGCACCAAACGGCTCGCACGGCGTTCCAAGCTTGTCTTTCTTCCGCAGGGCCGGGAGCCCGTTCGATATCAGCCCACAGCGAAGGTGTGGGATCGGACGTCATAGGCGTAAAGGGCCGAAGGTTCGCTCCATAGGCTGGTATAGGGAGCTCACAATTGGTTTGCGGCTCGTTTGTCGGCCCCCTTTGAGGAGATGTACCTTCCTGGAGCGCTATGAGGCGAACCTTCGGCCCTCCGGAGAATCCCTATCGATGCTGTCCCACACCTTCGGTGGGGGCTGGTATGGGTCGCGCCGTTGGCGCTGAAGAACCGGTAGGCCCTCGACAGTTCCCAAGATCGGGACAAAGGGGAAGCCCTTTTAGAATTGTAGAAGCATCGCCTACCGGCGTGCGTTCCAATGCAACAATCTCCCAAGTCGCCTCTACGGATGTGGCTTGATGCCTATGGTTACATTCGACGAACCCAAGTTCTTCGTGATGCTCACCAACGAGTACACGGTGTTGGATCCCGCGACTTGGGAGATTCGAAGGTCGCTGTTGCCGTTCTCGAGGCCGTTGAAGGC
>DASZPA010000251.1:0-6020 GCA_035550555.1 Fimbriimonas sp. | reverse complement strand
TCCGATGAAGTTCACGCCGTCGCTGTAGTAGCTAGCGCCCAGCGTTAAAGGCTCTGTGTAGTCGCCCGGCGCGATGCCTCCGCAGCAAGCCGTGCCGTCGTCGGCCGTGAGCTCCCATCCGCCGTACTCGAGGATGTCGATGTCGGTTCCGTCCGAGGAGATCTCCTTGCCTTTGTCGTCCAAGAGAGTCACCGAAATGTGGTCCACCGCCGTCGAGTAACCGGCCCAGTAGGTGACCTGATTGGAGTTGGAGGTGAAGTCGTTGCTGTCGCCGATGCTGCTGTGAATCTGTCCGCTACTTGTCAGGACCCAATGGAACTGGGCGCCAGTAGGCGTTCCACCGGCGACCGTGGCCTTGAACGTCGTCTTGGATCCCGCTTTCAGGCTCGGCGTGGCGTTGGGGGTGAGTTTGACCTGCGCGCCGACGGTGATCTGAGTCCCCGTCCGGGCGAGCAGAGTTCCGGCAGAGTCCTTCACTTCGACAACCAACCGATCTATTCCGGCCTTGGTCGAAGCTTTGTAAGTTGCAGTGGGCGTTGTTGTCGTCGATGTCGGGTTTCCGTCAACGTCTCCGTTGCCGGTGACCGTCCAGAAGTATTTGGAGCCTTGCGGCACCGTGCCCGACACTGTCACGTTGAAGACCTGCGTCGCCGAAGGCGTCAGGATCGGATTGAGCGGCGAGATCGTCGCTGGGATCAAGAATTCGACCTTGGCGCCGGCTCGGCCTACCTCCTTGGGCGTCCCGGAGCTCGTGTCGTAAGCCACCACGGTCAAGTGAATCGCCTTTGTATCGCTTCCGGTGGAGATCAAGTTGACCTTTTTGTCAGGAACTTTGCTCAGAGAGTTCCCCGTGCTCGTTGAGCCCGAAAGCGTAGCAAAGGGGCTGTCTTGAATCCAGTCATAAACCAGGACATCGGAAGTAATGACCTCGAACGGGACGGTCTCTCCGGGGCCGACCTTGACTTCTTGCGGCGTTAGCTTGAGGGTCTCCTTGAAGATCAGCTCGGTCCACAGATCGCCTTTGTTGCCGGTTCCCGTGTCTTTGAAAATCGCGCCGATATCTGCGGCGACGGCCAGCGCACCGACCACCAGAAAGGCGGCGATAGCGGCGTCCACGGCTGCCAAGGTTGCGAACGTCATCTTGCCTTGTGCCAGCACTTGGGCTACTCCCGGTGCGACCTTCTGGAGCAGCGGCGCCACCGTGGCCAGCATCTCTTCGTCGGTGGGACTCTTGAGCGCATTCTGCAGGAGCTTCTTCGCGCCCGCGTAGATGAGGTACTTGGTGTCCGACTGGCCCGCCTTATAGGCATCGTAAAGCAGGTCGTAGAGGGTGGGAAGGCTAGCTTGAACCCTTTGCGCAACAGCCGCAAGCTCCGAGCTAGCCCAGGTCAATCCCGCATAGCCGATGGCCCCGAAAACGACGTCGCTGACGACAGCCAAGACCGTCGTTTCGAAGAGAGTGCCCATCGAAGCGCGCCAGTCGACCACTTCTCCTGCCCATTTGGGATCCTTGAAGAACGCCGGCTCCGAGGCAAGAAACGCGGTCGTGAGATAGACGTGCGTGTACTCGGTCTTCGTGTCGGAGCCATCGATCGTGAGGCTGACGGGCTGCGAGGTCACTGGCGACCAACCTTGACCAAGATGAAGGAGCGACTCTGTGGATGGGACCTCGAGCGTCTCGCCAACCTTCTGGGGAGGGTCGACATCGGTTCGCTTGCCGTCGGAATCGTAGTGGGCGGTGAGGTAGGTGTAAACGAAGGAGGTCCGACGCTTCGTGTTCTGCACCTTGAAACCCGTTCCCGAATCGAGCTGGACGAACGTTGCGCCGTCAACTTCGTCCGTTGGCTGAATCAGTGCCAGGGCCGTAGGTGTTCCCGTCGTCGCTGGCCGGACCGAACGACTCGATAACATCGGGTCGAAGCCGTTCGCCGCCGCCGATAGAGCGCTGATGATCTGCGGATCGCCGTTCGCGATGGCGTAGGGATCGGCGGCGAGGCGCGATTGGATGGTGGTAGCAAGCGACGCCAGCTGAGAACTCGACTTGATCTTGTCGAGCATCGGCTTGATGCCGTCACGCGTCATGGTGAAGGCGCCAAGCGCAATGAAGAGCAGTGCCGCCGCTGAGCTGGTTTCGTCGACCGTCGCCGTCTCCGTAGCCGGATCGTAGATCCCAAAGAGCACGGCCTTGTTGGCTGAGGTATCGAAGGCGGTGATCACCGTTGGCGCGTCGCCCGGAGCGCTTGCCGAGAAGCTGGTTCCCTTGACCGGCGACGTGTTCGGGCCGGAAAGGATCTGCACTTTGGCGGGATTGACCGGGACAGGCAACTTAATAGAGCCCGTGTACTTCTTAGATCCCGCAACGGAGCCTCCGTGGCTTCCCCCGCCTCCGCCACCGCATCCTGCAAGGAGGAGCGCACCCAAGCTTCCGCCCGCCATGTAAACGAAGTCTCTTCTCGAGATGGCCTGGACGGCCCTGTTCGCCAGATAGTTGGATCTGTTGGAGAATCGCATCGCAGCCTAGGCTACGGTCGGACTCTGCGGATCTCCAACGAATTCACGATAGTTCACGATAAATCGGCAGCCCTGGAAATCGAGGCTTAATCGAAGTTGAATGCGCCGTCTCCGACTCCCCGGATCTCGCCAAGACACATCCGCACGCCCATGCCGTGCTCTTCTTCCCAGTCGATATCGAGCTCGTACCCGGTGAGGGCAACGCCGTTTTCCGAGTTCTCTTCGAGGTGCACACATCTAAGGCTCATCGCTCTTTCGATTTCCGGGCTTTGAAGTTCGGGAATGAATCCCTGCGCGGCATACCGCTCCTTGAGCACTTCGTAATATGCAGGCCCAAGTGCAAGGATGGTCGCCTTGATCGCTGCCTGGTTCTCCACCAAGTACTCGAATGCCCTCTCCTGCTCCGGGGTGAGGGTGTCTTGCTGCTCTCCAAAGATGAACACCCTCAACGGCCTGTCCGACCAGACCGGCAAGACGATATCGGCCTCCAGCCAGCCGTATTGGGACCGTTCGAGCTTCTCGGGGAGCATCCTCGCGGATTCTATCTCCACCGATGTAGCCGCAGGGTGATCTTCAGTACCCGGGGAAGAGTGTGACGATGCCGACAAGGCTGCGCCGAACCTTAAGCCCGCATGCGAGTACATCAGGGAGATGTGATTTTCAATCGTCGCATACAGCCTTCCGCTCCAGATTCACATCGCCGGCATTCCTAGGCTATCGCGCGGGTCCTGAAGATCACCCCGCGGCTACAGAGGAGAAGAGGGGGATGACGATTTGCGCCTGAAATCGCAACGCGATTCGACGGTGAACTCGGAATTGCGCTTCATTCTGCAAAAGGCGCTTCATTGGCCTGTTTTAAGCTTCAGAGCAGATCGTTCTTACCAAACTGCCCGTTTAATCACTTCAGGAATTCGCAATGATTGCAACCTACACGACCGTCCTTCCTCAAGTAGAGCGCCTTTTCGGTGGCAAGCCGCTGATCTCGCCGACCGGTACCGGTTGGGAGTCCGGAGTGACATTCAACTCCTCGGCTCTTCTGCTCAAGGCCAGCGAGAACACCGCTATCATTCGTGAGCTGCTTGGGCCCGAACAGGAAGTTCGGGATATCGTCGCGCTGCACTACCGGGCTCGTCCGAAGCACGATCCCGGCTTTCCCTTCACCCGGTCGTACGTGGGCCTCTCGATCCACGAGCCGGACCTGACACCGATCCGCCGGCTTGAGTCGCCCGTGCTGAGCCCAGCCGAGCAGGACTTTGCGGACATTCACGGCGCCGAAGACCCGCGCGTGACGTTTTTGGATGGCCAGTGGTGGATGGTCTACTGCGGCGTGTCGCCGATCGTCGATCCCGACCCGATGAAGACGTGGCTTGCTTCCGTCTGCGTCGCCAGGTCGGACGACCTGGTCAACTGGACCAAGATGGGCGCCGTTCAAGGGACCTCGGGCCGCGGCCCGGCGCCCTACGGCAATAAGGACGGCGTTCTGTTCCCCGAGCGGATCGAGGGCAAAGTCATGCTGCTGCACCGCCCGCTCAACGGCGACATCGACACCTGGGAGACCGCGATCGCCTGGGCCGACCAGCCGGAGGGTCCGTACACAGACCTCGGCAGCGTCCACGGTCCTGATCGCCAGCCCGACTGCGTCAAGAGCTGGACCGGCGCCGGCGCGGTTCCGATCAAGGTCGGCCCCGGCCGCTACCTCTCGATCGAGCACACGGGCAACTACCTCGAGGGCAAGCAGCGGCGGTATGTGCTGGACGCGTTCCTCTACGACTTCAACGACTGGGACCCCACCCGCCCCCAGACCCTTGTCAAGGCCCGCCTGGACGACTTCATGCGTCCGGAGACCGACTTCGAAGTCAAAGGCCCCTTCCACGACAGCGTCGCGAACGTCGTGTTCGCATGCGGAGCGTACGTCCACGATGGCTGGATCTACATCGTGTATGGCGGCGGAGACTCGTACATTCTTGCGGCCCGGGTTCGGTACGAGGATCTGCTGGGCGAGTTGTTGCTGAGGGAGTTGGAAGGCCGACGAAGTCTGGCCGGCGTTTCGGTTTAGTTTCGGTTCTTTGGTGAGGAAGCCCTCCCCGGCTTGTCGGGGAGGGCATTTCAGCTCTGATAATGTCGCGTTCAAGCCTGAAGGTTGTCATCAGGTCCTCTCTCCCTTTCCGTGTGCAGCGCACCGAAAAGGGGGAGAGTCAGAGAGGGGGATTTCCGGTTCATCAACGCGTTCCGACGCAGTCGGACTCCTTATAATCTCGTTTGATGCCCAGCACCTCGCCAAGCAAGAACGTTGCCAGAGCCTTGCGACGCACCATGACCATCTGGGAGAAATCGGTCTGGCGCGGAGTCCGTAACCATCGTCTTGGCTTCCACTTCCGAAGACAACATCGACTCTTGGGCTACGTCTTGGACTTCTATTGCGATGAGGCGCGAGTCTGCGTGGAGATCGATGGCGACGGACATAAGACCTTCCACAGGGAAAGGGATCGATTGCGAGACTCTGAATTGGAGGACGCCGGAATTCTTGTGCTTCGGTTTTACAACGAGGAGATCGGTGTCGATCTTCCTGAATGCCTTTCGAGAATTAAGACAGCGTGTGAGAAGAGAGCGATGGAATTCGAGACCGCTCGTCCGGATGAATAAGGAGTCCGACTTCGTCGGAACGCGTTGATGGCTTGATCCCCCTCTTTGATTCTCCCCCTTCGAAAGGGAGAGAGAACCTGATGACTAACTTTGCGGCAAATTGGTTGGTCGTTTTAGAGCGGAGCCGAGTCGAGGGTTGTTACGAATTGGATTCCATCGATCGAATTCTTCGTGAGCGACGAGTCATTCGAGATGAAGAGATCGGTCTGAGCGGCTGCTGCACAGGCTAGTTGAATGGCGTCAGGAGCTTTGATCGATTTGTCTTGCCGAATTCGGGCGTAGCGTCGAGCGGCGGCGGGGTCGAAGGAGACCAGTTCGATTTCGGGTGATTGAAGGAGTGCTTCGTATCGTTGAGCTAAGTTTTGATCGTCTTGGCCGTAAGGGCGGACCAGGATTTCAGCTAACGTCATGGTCGACGTCACGAGTTGGTCTCTCCGCTCGTGCATGCGGCTTAGCAATCGAGCGACCGCCTGTCCTCTTCCCTTCTCGTCCTCAAAGAGATAGATGAACAGGTTCGAATCGAAAAAGATTCTGCTCATTCCCAGTCCTTTCGAAGCTCTCGGATGAACTGATCGGCGCCTTCAGGCCAAAGCCCTTTGCCGGTGCCGCGAAGCTCGATGAGCTTCTCATAAACCGACTTCGTCTCCCTCGCCGACTCATACCGCTGCTTCGCCCAGTCGATCAGCTCCCGGTATTGCGGCGGCACTTCATTGGGGTCTGGGAGAATCTTCCCGTCTCGCCTGCTATCGACCGGATCTCCCGGGAGCAAGAGCCGACGGCGAGCCTTGCCCGTAGCAAAAAGCATCCGATAGCGGCCCGGATTGGGAGGGAGGTTCGCAACGCAGTGTTGGCGCACATGGATCGCA
>DASZPA010000250.1:0-17563 GCA_035550555.1 Fimbriimonas sp. | reverse complement strand
TCCGGTTGACCCGCTTGAACTCCTCGGGAGTGCCGACAAAATATCCGATGCGTGGCGGCTTCCCTTGGGAGATGCTGTAGCCCAGCGAGTAGACCCGTACCACTCCGGCAGGGCTGTCTTCGTACTCGTAGTTCAGCGGTGTCCCTGAACTTGTGACGAACTCCTCATGGACTCCAGATTGGAACATCTCCAGGTTCGGCGTGGCGATCACGCCGTCGGCCGGCACCTTCACCGCCACACGACCATCCTTGGGCGTGAAGGGGTTGGGAGCACTCGGGTTTTGGCTTACTTCGACGAGCCCCTTGAACTTTTCGGGAAGTCGAAACTGCACTTCGCCGGGGAAAGTGGCGCATCCCACCAGGAAGATCCCAACCACAAGAGCAGCAGGTTTCTTAGGTGGGGTCGACGTACCCATCCAGTTGACAGCGTTGTCAAGAGACTAATGGCCGTGATTCTATCCTGCCCTTAAGAGCGCCGCGGCTCTTAGAGCGTGAAAAAGAACTGGGCGCCCTTCCCTTCCTCGCCTTCGGCCCATACGTTGCCGCCGTGCTTGCGCACGATCCGTTGAACCGTGGCGAGGCCGACGCCGCTGCCAGGGTATTCGTCCGCACTGTGAAGCCGCTCGAACGGTTGAAAGAGCTTATGGACGTACCGCTGGTCGAAGCCGGCCCCGTTGTCCTTTACAAAGAAGACCTGCCGCCCATCGACCGGCGAGCTGATTCCAATCGAAATATGGCCGTTGGGCTGATTTGCGGTGAACTTCCAGGCGTTTCCGATCAGGTTATAGAGCATGCTTCGGATCAGCTCCTGGTCGCCATTCGCAATCATGTCCGGCTGGATTTCCACCGACACGGTCCGTTCCGGGTCGGCCGACCGGATCTCCTCGGCCACAGTCGCTGCGAGCTTGCTGAGATCGACGCCGGTGCTTTGCAGCTCGGATCGAGTGACGCGCGAAAGGCTCAGCAGCGCCGAGATCAGCTCGTCCATCTTCTTGGCAGCGCCCTTCACGCGGCCGAGAGCGTTTCTTAGCTCCTCGTCCACTTGAGAGCCCAACTCCTGTTCGAGGATGCTGGCGCTTACGTGGATGCCTCGCAACGGCGCGCGGAGGTCGTGCGAGACGGAGTAGCAGAACGCCTCCAGCTCCGCGGTTCGTTCCTGCACCTTTTCTTCGAGCAGACGGTTGACGGCCCGGATCTTCTCCTGCTCCAGCTCCCGTTCCCGCTCTCGCTGCTTCAGCTCGAGCGCATCCATCTCAGCCCGATGAAGCTTGGTTGCCTGATCCCGGAGCTGCTTCTCCTTTCGGTAGAGCTGGACGAAGACTCCGACTTTCGAGAGAAGAATGTCCGGGTTGAAGGGCTTGGTGATGTAGTCGACCGCGCCCACCGAATAGCCTTGGAAGGCCTGCCGCTCGTCTGTGTTCACGGCGGTGATGAAGATGATCGGTGTGTATTGCGTGCGGGGGCGTTCTCTGATCAAAGAGGCGGTTTCGTAGCCATCCATGTCGGGCATCTGGACATCCATCAAGATGACCGCCACCTCGTTTCGGAGCAAGTAACGCAGGGCCTCCCGGCCGGACGAAGCCGACACGACCTGCCCGCCAAGAGGCTCCAAGAGAGCCTCCAGCGCCAGAGTGTTCGACGGCTTGTCATCGACGACCAAGATCGTCGCTTGAGCCGGCTGCGTCTCTTCCGCTGTTTCTTGCACGAGCTGAGACTGCAACGAATTAGCCAATGGAGGTCCTCGCGCTTGCGGCTACCAGGCGCCGGATCATCGAGAAGAGCTGGCCGGTGTCCACCGGCTTAGACAGGTAGTCGGTGGCGCCTGCGTCAAGGCACTTCTCGCGGTCCCCCGCCATCGCTTTCGCGGTAATCGCAATGATCGGAAGATCTTTCCGGCCCTTCATCTGGCGGATGACACGCATGGTCTCGTAGCCGTCCATCTCCGGCATCATCACGTCCATCAGCACCACCTCGACATCTGGGGTTTCCTTGAGGGTCTTAACCGCATGCTTGCCCCGTTCATCGAAGAGCACGACCATTCCTTGTTTCTCGAGGGTGCTGGTGAGAGCGAAGATGTTGCGGACGTCGTCGTCCACCACCAGAATCTTCCGCCCGGCCAAACTCACCTCTGGCTCGTCTTTGAGCTCTTCAGGTACAGAGTCCGTTTTCCCGTTGGAGGTTCCCTTGATTGCAGCCAAAACCGGACGGGAGTAGAGCGACTCGACGATCTTCCGTTGATAAGGGGTGAGATTCTCCGCTGAGCGGTGCAGGAAGAGAGCCGTCTCGTCGAACAATCGATCCATCGACTGCGGCCCCTTGTTGATCACGCAGGCCGCGTGCCTCTTGAAGTAAGCCTCTTCCCGCCTGTTCAGCTCCTTGGAGGTATAGACGATGACGGGCAGGTTCTTGTACCGCTCGTGCTTACGAACCTTCTGAAGCAGCTCGGAGCCGGACATATCGGGGAGCATCAGGTCCAGGACCACGCAGTCGAATTCGTTCTCGTCGAGAGCCTTCAGTCCTTCCGCGCCAGTTCCGACCGTCCTGATCCTCACGTCTGGACCGTGAATCAGATCGACCAGCGCCTTTTGCACGGCGAGGTCGTCTTCGATCAGCAGCAGCTCTTTGGTCTGCCGATCCAAGAAGCGGTCGATCTTTCCGAAGGCGACTTCCAGTGCCTCCACAGACGCAGGCTTTTCGATGTAAGCGATCGCGCCCATCGCCATTCCCATCCGCGGATCGGCTCCGGAGACGATCGTCACTGGGATGTGCCGAGTTCTGGGGTTTCGCTTGAGTTCATCCAGCACGTTCCAGCCGTCGATACCCGGCATCTGAATATCGAGCAAGATCGAGCTGGGTCCATACCTTCGAGCCATCTCCAGACCCGTCTCCCCGTCTGGAGCGATGATCCCTTTTAGACTGTTCTTTCGGGCAAGATCTAGCAGGACGGCCGCAAACTCGAGGTCATCCTCAACGATGAGCAGAACCCGGTCAGAAGGGTTGACGTTCGCTTGATCGTCCAGGATCGGCTTGAGCCTGATGCCTCCGTTCCCACTCCTCGTGGGCGCGGGCGTGGGCTCGTCGATGGGCTTGTAGTAAGGGATCGAGTCGTCGGAATCGTCACTGATGAGATCCGGCTCCAGGGGCATCCGGTTGACCCGATAGGTCCTCGGTAGATAGAGGGTGAAGGTGCTTCCTTCGCCGGGCTCGCTCTCTACCTCGATCTTGCCGCCGAGCAGCTTCGATATCTCGCGGCTGATCGAGAGGCCAAGGCCCGTGCCGCCGTACTTGCGACTCGTCGTGCCGTCGGCCTGCTGGAACGCCTCGAAGATGAGCTTCTGCTTGTCCTTGGGAATACCCACTCCCGTGTCCGTGACTCGGAAAGCAATGAGGCGGTTCGCGGGTACCAGTGAGCCATCGTCGAACATGACCGGTCCGTTCGGGACTGAGATGTCCAGGCCGACGCTTCCCATCTCCGTGAACTTGAACGAGTTGCTGAGCAGGTTACGGAGCACCTGCTGAAGTCGCTGCATATCGGAGTGGATGAAGCTGGGAACGTCGGTGCTGATCGTGGCCGAAAACTCCAGCTTCTTCTCCGTCGCCATGTGGGCGAAGGTGCGCTGCACGTATTCTCGGATGTCTGCCGGCGAGATCTTGACGATCTCGATATCCATCTTTCCGGCTTCGATCTTGGAGAGGTCGAGGATCTCGTTGATGAGGTTGAGAAGGTCGCCTCCGGAAGCGTGGATGGTCGAGGCGTAATCGACCTGCTTTTCGGTCAGGTTGCTGCCGTCGTTCTCCGAGAGAAGCTTGGCAAGGATGAGCATGCTGTTGAGCGGCGTTCGCAGCTCGTGAGACATGTTCGCCAGGAATTCCGACTTGTACTTGGAGCTGAGCGCCAACTGCTCGGCCTTCTCTTCCAGAGCCGCCCTGGCCAGCTCGACCTCGCGGTTCTTGAGCTCGACCTTGTGGTTCTGCTCCGCAAGCAGCGAGGCCTTGTCCTCCAGTTCCTTGGCCTGATGCTCCAGCTCGGCGTTGGTGCGGCGAAGCTGCTCTTGCTGGTTTTGCAGCTCTTCCGACTGGCTCTGAAGCTCCTGAGTGAGCGACTGAGACTGCTGCAGAAGCTGCTCCGTCCTCATGTTGGCGCTGATCACGTTCAACACGACGCCGATGCTCTCCATGAGCTGATTCAGGAAGTTCCTATGGATCGGGCTGAATGATTGGAACGACGCCAGCTCGATAACGGCCATCGTCTCGCCCTCGAAGAGCACCGGCAGAACGATGATGGTGAGAGGCGGCGCCTCACCCAGGCCGGAGTTGATCTGGATGTAGTCGGAAGGCACCTTGGTGAGCAGGATGTTCTTTCGCTCCAGAGCGCACTGCCCGACCAAGCTCTCGCCCAGGGCAAACGAGTTGGAGATGTGCTTGCGCTCCTTGAAGCCGTAGCTGCTCTGCAACCGGAAGAGAGTCTCTTCGCTGGTGAAGTCCGCAATGTAGAACACACCATGGTGAGCGTCTACCAGCGGCGTGAGCTCCGACATGATCAGCCGGGCGACCGATTCCAGAGTCTTTTGGCCCTGCATCATGCCGGAGAACCTGGCGAGGTTCGTCTTTAGCCAGTCCTGCTCGTTGTTCTGCTGAGTGGTGTCCTTGAGGTTGGCGATCATCTGGTTGATGTTGTTCTTGAGCGTCAACACCTCCCCTTGCGCTTCGACCATGATCGACCGGGTGAGGTCGCCCGAGGCCACGGCGGTCGCCACTTCGGAGATAGCCCGCACCTGGTTGGTAAGGTTTCCGGCAAGACCGTTCACGTTGTCGGTCAGGTCGTTCCAGGTTCCCGCGACGTTCGGCACCTTCGCCTGGCCACCCAGAATTCCTTCCGTTCCCACCTCGCGAGCCACGGTCGTGACCTGCTCGGCAAAGATCGAGAGCGTTTCGGTCATGCTGTTGATCGTCTCGGCAAGGGCCGCGATCTCGCCCTTCGCTTCCACGAACAGCTTCTGAGAAAGGTCGCCATTGGCCACGGCGGTCACGACCTTTACGATGCCGCGCACTTGAGTCGTAAGGTTCGAGGCCATGAAGTTGACGTTGTCGGTAAGGTCTTTCCAGGTTCCGGAAACGCCCTTCACTTCGGCCTGGCCACCCAGTTTTCCTTCCGTTCCCACTTCGCGAGCGACACGGGTGACCTCTGCGGCGAACGAGCTGAGCTGGTCCACCATCGTGTTGATGGTGTTCTTCAGCTCGAGAATCTCGCCCTTTACGTCGACCGTGATCTTTTGCGAAAGGTCGCCGTTCGCAACGGCGGTGGTCACGAGCGCGATGTTTCGCACCTGGTTGGTGAGGTTTCCGGCAAGGCCGTTCACGTTGTCGGTGAGGTCCTTCCAGGTACCCCGGACGTCCCGCACCTGCGCCTGACCTCCGAGGATTCCCTCGGTGCCGACTTCGCGGGCGACACGGCTCACTTCCGCGGCGAAGGAGTTGAGCTGGTCGACCATCGTGTTGATGGTGTTCTTGAGCTCCAGGATTTCGCCCTTCGCATCGACCGTGATCTTCTGGGAAAGGTCGCCGTTCGCAACGGCGGTGGTAACGAGCGCGATGTTTCGAACCTGGTTGGTGAGGTTGCCGGCCAGGAGGTTGACGTTGTCGGTGAGGTCCTTCCACGTGCCCGCGACGTTGGGCACCTCGGCCTGACCGCCCAGCTTTCCTTCGGTTCCCACTTCGCGGGCCACGGTGGTGACCTGCTCGGCGAAGATCGAAAGGGTGTCGATCATGCCGTTGATGGTGTCGGCGAGAGCCGCGACTTCTCCCTTCGCCTCAAGGATCAGCTTCTGCTTCAGCTCGCCGTTTGCGACGGCGGTCACGACCTTCGCGATGCTACGCACCTGGGTCGTGAGGTTGGAGGCCATGAAGTTGACGTTGTCGGTAAGGTCCTTCCAGGTACCGGAGACACCGCGCACCTCGGCCTGACCGCCCAGGATTCCCTCCGTTCCCACTTCGCGGGCCACGCGGGCCACCTCTGCGGCGAAGGAGTTTAGCTGGTCGACCATGACGTTGACGGTCGCCTTCAGCTCCAGGATCTCGCCTCGGGCATCGACTGTGATCTTCTGGGAAAGGTCGCCGTTCGCAACGGCGGTGGTGACGAGCGCGATGTTTCGCACCTGGTTGGTGAGGTTCGATGCGAGCAGGTTGACGTTGTCGGTGAGGTCCTTCCAGGTGCCCGAAACGCCGCGGACTTCTGCCTGGCCACCCAGCTTTCCTTCCGTTCCCACTTCGCGGGCCACGCGGGTGACCTCCGCGGCGAAGGAGCTGAGCTGGTCGACCATCGTGTTGATGGTGTTCTTGAGCTCGAGAATCTCGCCTCGCACGTCCACTGTGATCTTCTGGGAGAGGTCGCCGTTGGCGACGGCGGTGGTCACGAGCGCGATGTTTCGGACCTGGTTGGTGAGGTTTCCGGCGAGGATGTTCACGTTATCCGTGAGGTCCTTCCAGGTTCCGGAGACGCCCTTCACTTCGGCCTGGCCGCCCAGCTTTCCTTCCGTTCCCACTTCGCGGGCCACACGGGTGACTTCGGCAGCGAACGACCCTAGCTGGCCGACCATGGTGTTCACCGTCTGGCCGATGCGAAGGAACTCGCCCTTGACCGGCGTGCCCTCGATCTCCAGCGCCATCTTCTGCGTGAGGTCGCCTTGGGCCACAGCCGTGATAACGCGCGCGACCTCGGTGGTGGGCCGGGCGAGATCCTCGATGAGCTGGTTGATGCCCTCGACGCTCTCCGCCCAAGCGCCGGAAGCGCCGCGCAGAGCAGCCCGTTCGGTCATCCGTCCTTCACGACCGACGAGGCGGCCGACGCGGACGATCTCTTGCGCCTCGTTCTCGCTCAGGGTGATCACGTCGTTAAAGGCCGCATAGATCTGGCCCAGGACCCCATTCCGCTTTTCGGGCAAGCGGACCGAGAAGTCCCCCGCCTGCGCCGCCTGAAGCGCCTTCAGCAAAGGCATCAACTGGCTCGCGCTATAGCTGCCGTTTGAGTTGTCCGAACGCGTGGAAGAAGACTTTCGAGTCTTCGGTGTAATTGTCTGCTGGCTCATCGTAGCGACGCCACCCTCCCCTGGGCACGTAGCGACTCACGTATCGGACACGCAAGCTTCATTGAAAGTATAGGCGAAAATGCGCTCGCAGCCGCAACAAATCAACCGTTTGCCGGTGAGTTGCGCTGTAATTTCTTGGTAGCAGCTTTGTTCTGAAATGCTCGCGAAGGGGCTAGTTCCGCGTTACGGCACAGCCACATCGGCAAGAGGTGGATACCTCTACGCATTCGGTCCAGGAGCCGGACGTCATTTGCGTAGGTAGCGAGGAGGACAGCTTAGTAGAGGCGATCACATGATAATGAGTTCGATCCATAATTGCCTACCCTATGAGCCATGTGACAAGATTTGCCGCCATTTCGTTTTCTCTTCTGGTCGTAATCAGTCCAGCCTGCGCGGACGATCATCGATTTTGGCTTGACGTTGGGAATGTGGGTGGTCCGCTCCTTTGGGGGGCAGGATTGTTCTCCTCGCTAATTCAAGATGGGAGCCATGGCTTGGATCACGCTTCGCGTACGGCAGACGGATTCTTGGCGACGATCGCGTTAGGTGAGGGACTAAATCTGGCTACTCGAGAGAAACGACCCTACAGCGATTCTCGTGACAGCTTCCCGAGTGACCACGCAAGCCTCAGCTTCGAGATCGCGGCTGCCCAGAGTTACTACCATCCCCGACAGGCGGTCGTGTGGTACGGATTGGCCGGCGTGGTTGCCTATTCCCGCTTGCCTGCCCACGAGCACCATTGGCAGGATGTGGTGGCCGGAGCCTTACTGGGTTATGGTGCGGGACAGCTATCCGTTTCGAGTCGCCATGGCTGGTTCCTGGCGCCTATCGTCGAGAACTCTAGGATTGGTGGAAGCCTGATGCTCACCGAGACGTTTTAGCGCCTCGGCGCCCGACGAGAATCGTTGCTACTTACTGTCGCCGTCGTGATCGGAATCACCGGCGGGACGGTTTGACAGGCTGACCACTACTGCCGGACCAATGTTGGACTTTGCAGGAACAGGCGCAGGGACAGGTGGCTTCGTTGCCTTCGCTTCTTGGTCAACCGAGGCCGCAGCGCCAGATGTGGGTGATATATGCATGTATCCTCCGAGACCGTTTGGTCTACTAATAAGATCGGAATGCACCAAGTGAATCCTCAAGCGAATGTTGAAGGCAGTCCCCTGCCATCACCTTTGAATGGGTCCGTAGGCGGTACCTTTGTTCGAGCGATGCCAGTTCAAAGAAGGAGTGCGGCCTCCCGGACTTGAACCGGGGACCCTAGCAGTTTCAGGTTTGACCATTGAACTTTCAGAGTAGCTCTTTAGTTCAATTAGCCATAGAAGGGCCATTGACGGCCGCAAGTTCGACAATGAAGTGGTAACAAAGCAGGAGTCTAGCGAAGCCAATCTAGGCACGAGCTGCAGGTCACTGCAGAAACCCTGTGTTTCCGGAGTGTGGGATCAGTTCATAAGATTTGCCGCAGTTGGCGACCACATCTGATAACTAGTAGGGCGAAGAAAGCATTGACCGCCCCGACCCAATCGAGCAAATCTGCGATTCCGCGTTCCAAAGAGGTGTTCGGAGAAACTGCATGCAATAAGACTATTACAATACCGCTGGCGCCTATCGTTGCTGCAAGCGTAAGGGTTGCACTCTTAAACCTCCGCGCAATGGCTTCCCTGTCGCCAGACTTGGTCTGTGCAAATTTACGAGATATTCCGCCATAAAGGTCGGCCACCCAACCCAAGGCGAAACCCTGTAGCACATAGCACGAAAAGATTAGAATCTCCTCGACGTTATCCATTTTTATCCCGGCGGGACTACCGTTCCTGATGGGCGGCGGCTTAACATACAACAATAATGCGCTAGCCTCAGTCGAGTGCATTTTCACGCATCCAAACATGGATCTGGCAGCTCAGGCTTGCAAATGCCCTCCTTCAGGCATGTTGAAACTGCACACGTCGCAGCTATTATAGCACCGATCAGGCATCCGATCGATATTTGTTCCGCATAAACATATCTCACGCCCTGTTCGCCTCAGCGTTTTGGCGCGTTTCTCGCGCCACTCCACGAGAGGAGTCTATTCAACGATACGTGAACCAACAGGGGAAAACTGGTGCCGCCTCCCGGACTTGAACCGGGGACCCTATCATTTTCAGTTTTCAGCATTGAATCATCCGGAGACTTGTTAGGTTCAATTATGCTTCATATCGAGAGATAGAAGTTCATATACCCCGATAAAAAAGTGGGAATAAAGTGGGAGTAGCACATCAAAATGATTGTTAGGTGAGCGTTCTGCAAACGCAGCAAGAAGGACGCAGTCGACCAATTCCCACACTAGTTCCAACTACTCGATTGAGATGAAAGAGGTCTCAACAAAAAGATAAAGAGCTCTGGCGATGGCACAAGAGCGGCATAGAGTGGATCATTTCAGTAAACTCCATGCGGACTGGCTCTTAATGCAGAAAAGGCTTCTAAAGCGATCAGACAAGGTTCCGTCCCCCAGAGCAGATGTTTGGGTCAGGTGAAGGAAGCGTGCTATTTTGGGTTTCGTCCGCGATGCCTCTGCTATTTACTCACTTCATGCAGAGCAATTGGTTTCAATGTCGAAGCAGCCCAGAAAGATACTCCCCGGTTTCCTGCAACTGCAACAATGGCCGATGAACTCGAAAAACTCGGCCGACCCGCGGACGGATCTGGGAGAACAGTCTTAGCAACCACGTGCCAATCAGTTGCTCGAAGAAGTAACACCACACTTCTAGTGGCGTCTCTCGCCTTTCCGTGAAGGTCGCTGTAAACGAGTGCTACATATTTGCCGTTGGGACTCCAACAAATGCCTCCCGGATATCCATTTCCACTCCATGCAATAAAACTGTGACCCTTTTTTCCGACCGTTTGCACCTCAACCTTTAAGGGAAACTCCAACAACGCTGCGATTTGACCATTTGGACTTGGCGCTATCGAGCTGACGTATCCTTTTGTAGCAAACCGATGCAAGACCCGTTGCGATGTCTCGTCTATTTCCATGCAAGAATTGCCTCCAGCCAGCACATATCCTTGCCTCGCTCGGGCTAACGTTACTTCCTGTGACTGAGGCAACCGGTAACTGCGAACTACGCCTCCGGCAACAAGGACTTCATCCACCCCATCTTCCATACCAACAAACACCCTCTTGCCATCCGCAGATAGAGTGAGTCCACTGATTTTTGATGGCAGCGATGGATAACTATCGCGTGAAATCGTGCGCACTCGGTCATGATGCCAAACTGAGGCACGGCCAGTGTCGCTTCGCCAGGCGAGGCTGGTACCGTCCCGATTCCAAACCAAATCAAAGGCACCGTCAACTCGAATAGTTGAAGTCTTTACTATTCCGCCAGATGCAAGGCTGTAAATCCCAATTTCCCTAACATTATCAGTCAAGGCAAGACGAGCGGCAACGGGTGAGAAGACGCACTCCTTCCATTGCGCTGTTCGCTCTTGAAGTACCAAAGCACAAAGAACACACAGCATATCAAAGAGATGATCGCAGACTACCCTGCAAGTAGCTTATTCTTGTCCGCCAAGCATTTTGGAAGGCAACCATTGTCGACGTCTTGGTACCATGGAAAGTTCGGCTTTCTATTGCCACTATTTGCCTTGCCCTTGAAAGCATTCCGGTGCTTCACGTAAAAACACAGCGGATTTACGCCACTGGCAACGGTGTCGCATGTGTCATCGGGCCAGTCTCCCTGATACTTCTCCTTCCATGAGCGCGTGAGGCGGCACGGCCCTTGGCCCTGTTTCCAACGAGATAGCTTCGGATGGTCAAGTGCAAACGGATTATTAGGAATCTCGGTGCCCGGACCTTTCGTTTCGCATCCCATGATGCAGATCATCTCTATGTATAGCTGTCCTCGCTGCTCCTTGGACAGACCACTGCAATATGGCGAGCTATTCAAAGCTTGACTTGCGCACTTTCTAGAGCTTCGGCACCTTGTGAAGTGCTAAGCCAAGGTGGATCATATTCGGCGTTATGCCCTGATGGATCTGATGCATTCACGGGATTTCCGATTGCGTACACGAACGCAGGTTCCCACTGTCAATAGAAGTTCTGTTGCCACGAAGTAAGCGGAGGACGGCAGCTTCGAGCCCGGATGTAGAGCCGGTTGTTCGGATCGTCTGTGTAATAACCCAAGCACCCTCCATAACCCAATCGCCCGGTTGTTAACCCACTGCGGCTTAGGCTCTCGCCAAAGGGCCACCAAATGTAGCGATCTGTAACAAGCGCCTGGTTGTCTACAATCTTAGATATCGAACCCAGCGGATCCGACAGCAAGTCTGTAACCACTCCAGCAGAACTGCTGGATATGATCTCTCGACCGAGGGAAAGATAGGTCACTTTCATATTAGTCTCTGACCATGTCGTAACTTATGAGATCAATGCACAACCATTTGTGCACCATCCTTGCTAAAGTGGCGGTCAATTGTGCTTGTGGGAGGAATTCCTACGAGCGTTCCTAAGGGCTGTTTGTTTCTCGGGTCCAGATACTCAGGAACCTGAAATGATGCACTCAGTCTTCGAAAACCTGGCTTCCAAAGGATCAGTTCACGGTTCCTTCCCAAAATGATTCTCGTGCCATCCCATCCAACCTGGCAACCAACACGTTCTAATCTACGTGCGATGCCGGTTTGAAGATTGTAAGTAACGGGCTCGACATCATCTAGGCGAGCTGCCGTAGTCGCATAGTCTGCACAAAGGAGTACCTCGTCTGAGGTCCACGCAATCGGGCTGCCATTCCCAACGCGTCGGACACTTCTTTTAAGAGTTACGGTGTAGCAAATCGGACGACTCTCTTGATCTGACATTTCTGTCATCGGTTTGCTTGGGAGGCTGACTGCGATCACGGTTCCCGCGCGGTTCCAACACAGGCCTTTCAAAAGCGTGATGCCCGGAGAGGAAGTACGCGACATGCGCGAAATCGCCTTGGTGTCGACAAGTGTGCGGGCTTTGTTTGACTGAAGGCTCACAAGTTTTAGTTGGTCCCGATCAAGAAAAGCAATCTCCTTTCCGGTGGGACTAATCGAAAAAATGGAGTAGTCGCCACGTCCCATTCCAGATAAATATGGAGCTAGATCTAGCATTTGGTGTGGAGCACGCCCCGGCACCCATGAGAAAACCTTCGAGCCTTGCGCTAGTGCAATTGCTTTCCATGGAGCAACGTATTGTCTGACTTGGAAAGGTCCTTCTAATTTGGCAATGATGTGGCCGCCTCTCCACACATAGGTTGTCAGGACCGTACGTTTCCCCAGCGACTTGCTGGTGAAGGCAACACAGGGCTGCCCATGAGGAGCATCGAGTCGAGATGCCCTTGCAAGGATGTGATGAATGAAAAGGAATAGCATGCTTACGGCTGCAGTAGCTTTTTGTGAATGGGCTTGGGTTTTGGATCCAAAGGTCTCCAGATTGTCACAACTCCCGAGCCGCCGAGGGGCTTAATGGGTAGTACTGCTCGGGGACGTCGATCGAGCGTCCACGAGCGGGCCGCCATTCGTCGCGGCACTTTGCAGCTAGTTCCGAGACTGTCAGACGGGCGGCCTTAGGAGGCAGGAGCGCTTCTTGCTCGCCAACAAGCAATTCGATGGCTCGGGCATTGTAGACGTCGTAGATCTCGTCGCGAGCTTTTCGGGCTCGTGCTTTCGTCGACGAACGACTCCTTCTCTCAAACACCTCACGATTGGGAAGAAGGAGCTTAACGCGCACATCCCAACCCATCACCGACCGCCTTTAGGTTCGCGTCGGCATTTTTGGGACGTTTCTCGCGCCACTCCACAAGGGGAGAATGTACCATCCCCCCTGATCGAAAAGTGGATAAAAGTGGTGCCGCCTCCCGGACTTGAACCGGGGACCCTAGCATTTTCAGTGCTATGCTCTACCGACTGAGCTAAAGCGGCGTGAACTGGCGGGCTTGGGAAGCCACGCGATTTCTTTGGCGCGGATGACGGGACTTGAACCCGCGGCCTCCGGCGTGACAGGCCGGCGCTCTAACCACTGAGCTACACCCGCGTGAGGAAAAAAATTATGGCACACGTCGAGCAGGTTCTGCAATTCGCACGTAGTTCCAGTGCAGTTGCTCAGGCGGACTAAACGGACCTTTCCGAGAATGACCGGAGCACCTCTCCCGGTTCGTTCCTCCCCGACATCTCCCCCGCTGGGGCGAGGTTTGGCCTGGAATTTGTCCGAATGGGGCGGCTTGGCCTATTTTCCTTTGAGCGGCGTTCAATTTGGCGCCATTCCGAAGTGCTTCCAATGGCATTCGTCTCGACTCTCGAACTCCCGGACAGATTCCGAGTAACTTACTGAGGAACCTATGCCGCTCCTAGTAATCCGCGCCCGCTCGTTCGACCCACACTCGCCGGACTTGCTGGCGGTCAATGCGCCCCTGGTGGCGGATTGGCTGGTGCGGTTCCTTCGGGAAGAGGTGGTGCGCCGCCGCGGGATGAAGTCTGCGGTATTGGCGATCTCGGGAGGGGTGGACTCCGCCGTTGTCGCTTACTTATGTGCCCGCGCCTTCGGACCTGAAAACGTGTTCGTGTTCCGGATGCCGTACAAGCTGTCGAGCCAAGACAGCATCAACCACGCAAACCTGGTGATCGAGGACCTCAAGATCAACGCGCGGACAGTGGATATCACCCCGATGGTCGACGGATACATCCAAACGCATGAGCAGGAGATCTCGCCCGCGCGGATCGGAAACGTGTGCGCTCGATGCCGCATGATCGTGCTGTTTGACCAGAGCGCCAAGCTTGGTGGACTTCCGATTGGGACCGGCAACAAGAGCGAGCGGCTGTTCGGCTACTACACGTGGCATGCCGACGACTCCCCTCCAATCAACCCGCTCGGAGATCTATTCAAAACTCAGGTCTGGGCGCTCGCACGAGAGCTTGGCGTCCCGCGGGAGATCGTGGACAAGCCCGCTTCGGCCGACCTCATCAAGGGCCAGACGGACGAGAACGACTTCGGCATCACCTACCTCAGGGCTGATCGGATTCTTCACCTGATGACGCTCGGCTACAGCCGGCAAAAGCTTATTTCGATGGGCTTCGAGAAGAGTGACGTCGATTTGGTATGGAAGCGGGTTGATGGAACGCACTGGAAGCGTCGCCTGCCGACGGTCGCAATGCTCAGCAGCAACGCAATTGGCGAGTATTACTTGCGACCCGTCGACTTCTGACCTTGCTTCAAGGCCGGAGTCGGGGTTTCTGAAGCTTAACAAGACTTCTTCAACCCTTTCAGGGTTGGTTCCGGAGTTTTCCTGGGCTCATGGACGGAAGGCCCTTTGGGGTAAGGGGGATGCCTAGCTCGGAAGGCTTCAGGTACGGACCACCGTGCAACAGAGCTTAGGCCGGGCAAGCTCGCCTATGAGTCTGTACCCCAGGGCGAGGTCGCGCTTAACATCCCCAGAGCCACCAACCAATAAAGCCTCCGGGCAACTAGCCTTCTGGCATGCAGTCAGGAGTCAGGCTCATTAGCAGCATCTACCTCTGTAAGACAGATGACTCGTTTAGCCTCCGCCCATGCGTCGCGCGAGCTCTTCTTCTGACACGTCTTCCTTGTGCGTGGCCATGGACCAGCTGTGGCCGAAGGGGTCTTTGAGGCTTCCATACCGATCGCCCCAGGGCTGGTTGTCCAGAGGCATACCGACCTCGAATCCCGCTGCGGTGGCCTTCTTCCAAAGCGCGTCCACGTCATCCACATAGAGGTGGATCGTTACGGCAGTGTTGCCGATCTTCTTCGGGCCGATCGCGCCATAGTCGGGCCACTCGTCGTTCAGCATCAGCATCGAGTCTCCAATCTTCAACTGGGCGTTGAGGACCTTGCCATTCGGCATCTTGTGAACGCTCAGCACTTCGGCTCCGAGCGCCTTCTCGTACAGCTCGATGGCTGCGTCGGCGCCGTCGACGATGAGGTACGGGGTGATCGTGTGGAATCCGGACCGGACAGGAGGAACGCTTGACATGGCCGAAAGGTTACCGTCGCACGTTCGGTGGAGGGTTAATCGCGTCGGTCCATAGCGGTTTCGAACCAGCCGAGCCTACTAAATGATGGAGGAACCGGACTGCCCAAGCTGCGAAAGCTTGAGATGTACGAACTGGGCACGAGCGGCGCCGTTGTTCTCGAGCCCTTCTGACTCGCAATAGGCGTTGATCTCATCCACGGAAAGCGGCACGGCAACCGTCAGAAGACCTTCCTTTTCAAAAGCTTTCTGAGTCTCCTTGGCCCTTTGTGCCAATCCTCGTGGGTGGCGTCAAGCTGGTCGCGATCCACGGCAGTCTGCTTCAGCTTCTCGAATCCCTCCCGCGAAAACCTTGCGGTCCCATGATCCTTCCTGACGATCCTCGCATGTTCGATATGCCGCGTTTCATGTTCCCAAGTTATCCCGATTCGAGGTCATGGCTTATTCGTGCTTTAAATTTATTCGAGTAGCGTTCAAGAAGCGGGATACAGTGCGATAGAAGGGCGGTCTATCGGCTGTGGGCGGCGTCGTCGCGATAGAGACCCTCGATGAAGACGTGCCTTATCGGGTTTGTGAGCCCACCGGTGGTTTCTCCTTCGAGGGGAGGAGCGCACGGGAACGCTCGGCGCGGCGCCGGCTGTCCTTCGCTCCATCCAGCAGTTCAACCTCGGCTCAGAAGACCCGATCCGGCGCGTGGGGTGGCGTCGCGGTCGCGGCCGGCCAGATGAGAGAAGCCCTCGAGGCATTTCTCGAAGAGGCATAGGCGACCGCGGCGCCAAATCACCAAATTGCGTCACGTCATCGGCTGTATGAAATACAGCGCATACCCGTCTGGATCTCGGATCCCGAACTCCCTCGCGCCATAGAAGGTGTCGTTGATGTCTTCCTCAAAGGCGATCGCCATCTCGTCTCGCCCGGCCAAAGAAGACTGCGCCGACGAGAGCTGCTGGTTTTTGAATGCCTGGTAGAGATCGTCCACCCGGTCGGTGTAGAACCAGAGGCTCACGTTCTGCCGCTGATCGGGGCCGGCGCTTGCAGGTGCGAGCATGATCTCGGCGGCGCCAAAGGCGACCATGCCGAAGTTTACGATTCCTCCGTCTCCAAACCGGCTCACCTCGCGAAACCCAATCGATCGGTACCAATCGAGGGATCGGGAGACGTCCCGTACCGAGATCATGGAGACCGTTTTCGCGACTGAACCCGCCAAATCCGCCACCGACTCGCGAAGGTTGCGATCCCCGGCAATACTTGGCGGCTCGGCGCCGGCAGCGAGGAGGTACTGGATCGATTCGTGATCACCGGCGAGCATGGCCGCTTCGAGGGCCGTTTGGTTCCGATCGTTCGTCGCCGCGACGTCGGCCCCGAGCTCGAGCAGGAGCCGAAGAATGTCGGGCCGCCTGACCTGGAGGGCGTAGTGCAAGGCGGTCTGTCCCTGCTCGAAGCGGGACATGCGGCGGTCCAAGGCGTCCGGGTTGTGCTCCGCAAGGTCCTGAAGCGCTTGCAGGTCGCCGGCGGCAATGGCTGAAAACACGTTGTGCCGCGCTCCCCGCTCAAGTAGGAGGTTCACCACGTCCTGCCGTACACTGGGGAAGCCCCATCCCGTCGCCCATCCAATTACGTCGCCCCTGTGCAAGTCTCCGAAGCCGTGAACGTCTCCGCCTGCGTCCAGCAGCGCCCGCACGATTCCTAGGTGGCCGGCCGCGGCGGCGAAATGAATCGGATAGGCATTGTCGCCCTCGTCGCGGGCATTCGGGTCCGCTCCATGGCCAAGGAGAAGGCGCACCGCTTCGGCGTGGCCCCGCCAAGCGGCTGCGTGCAGACCTGTTGAACCCGATCGGTCCCTCAAATGAACGAGCTCGGGATCCGTTTTCAGCAGATCCTCCAACGATGCGATATCCCCTTGGCGGCAGGCTTCGAAGAAACGTTCGCTCAGCTCTCCTTTTCGCCGGTTCAGCTCAGCTTTGAGCTCGCGCCAACTGGAGAAGCCGTGCTCTTGCGCGACCAGATGCAAGGCCTGAGCCAGCTTCGCAGCCGGGTCCTTCCTGCGAAGCTCGCCAAGCCGGTCTTTGGCAAGCTTTTTCAGGTATTCCGACGAGGGCCGCTCGGGCAGCTTCGAGATATTCATAGACACTTTCCTTCATGCATGCGCCCGGCGTCCGCATCTCTCGGGCTGAAGTCAAGGTCTTCAACAGGTTACAACGACTGTTTTTGGGGGTGGGTTCGACCCTTTACGCGGACCGTGGGCCGCCCTTGCGACCTGCGGCTGTTTTACCACAGAGCTCTCTGGAATCCACCAATTGGAGGCCGCATCGCGTGCAATAGCCCTCGTGGGCATGCCATAATGGCTCCACATCTCTGAAGACAGCCGGTGGCTTGACGCCGTAATCGGTCCTTATCGGACCGGCCAGCCGAGGGGGCATGGAAGGTTTGACCGCGATCTTCGCGGGCTTGGGCCTGTGCCGCTCGGTTTCGGCACAGGCCCAAGTTGCTTTCAGGGAAGGTT
>DASZPA010000249.1:0-18223 GCA_035550555.1 Fimbriimonas sp. | reverse complement strand
ACAAAGGCTGCCGAGAGCAGCGCGGGCTTCGCCGAGAAGGCGCATGGCCTCAACATCTCCGAGTTCGTCCTCAATATCATCCCGAACAGCTTTCTCGGTCCGCTGTTTTCGGGCGACCTCCTGCAGGTGCTGCTGGTCTCCATTCTGACGGCGTTCGCGATTACCGCTCTTGGCGAAAGAGGTAAGCCGATCCTTTCGGTGATCGAAGTCGGATCATCGGTGTTCTTCGCCGTCATGCAGATCGTCGTCAGGGTCGCGCCGATCGGAGCTTTTGGGGCCATGGCCTTCACAATCGGCAGCTACGGTATCGGGTCGTTGAACAAGCTGATCGCCCTCATGGGCGGCTTCTATTTGACTTCGGGCCTCTTCGTGATCGTCGTGTTAGGGCTTATCGCTCGAGTCGCCGGCTTTTCGATCTTCCGATTCATCGCCTACATCCGAGAGGAACTGCTGCTGGTGCTGGGCACCAGCTCCTCCGAGACGGCCCTGCCGGGCATGATCGAGAAGATGACCGCTCTCGGCTGTCCGAGCTCAACAGTCGGACTGGTCATTCCGACCGGATACAGCTTCAACCTGGATGGTACGAACATCTATATGGTGATGGCCGCGGTCTTCCTGGCTCAGGCGACTAATACGCCGCTTTCCATCAGCCAGCAGCTAAGCCTCTTGGTCATTGCGATGATCACATCGAAGGGCGCCAGCGCGGTAACAGGAGCAGGCTTCATCACGTTGGCCGCAACGCTTCAAGCGGCCCCGTCGATACCCATAGGATCGCTTGCGATCTTGGTCGGGATCGATCGGTTCATGAGCGAGTGCCGTGCGCTGACGAACCTGGTTGGCAACGGTGTAGCGACAGTGGTTGTGAGCCGTTGGGAGAACGAGGTTACGGCGGGGCAGATCAACGAGAATCTGGCAATTCCAGTGTCCGCATGAGGTTGCCTTGGCTGTTCCTCCTCGGAACAATCCTGTGGGGATGTGCACCCAAATCCAATCCTGGCACTCTTCGGAACGTCCTGAGCTACCCGATGGTCGCGAGAACGGCGACGTTCGATCCGGGAAAGGTCGAGGACCCGGATTCGATGAGCATCGTGCAGCAGGTCTACGAAGGGCTTGTTGCGCTCAACGAAGAGAGCCAAGTGGCTCCGTGCCTCGCTTCCAAGTGGGAAGTTCTCCCAGATGGCCGAACCTACGTGTTTCATCTTCGCCGCAACGTAACCTTCTCAAATGGAAAGCTCCTCACGGCTGCCGACTTCAAGCGCTGTCTAGAAAGAAACTGCACGCCTGCCCTCGCGTCGCATACGGCCCGTAGGTTCGTCAGCGATATCGACGGGGCGCAGGAACTCCTGGCCGGGAAGAGCAAGGAGTTGGCCGGAGTCAAGGTGATCGACGCTCAAACGCTTCAAATCACAACCGGGGGGCCCTGCGCGTACTTCCTTCAGAAGCTCGTCCTCCCAGTCGCGGCTGTCTACGATCTCCAAGCCCTCGGGGACCCATCGAAGGAGATCTCGAAGATTCATGAGATGGTCGGAACGGGCCCTTTCAAAGTGACCTCCGTGGACCGCCAGGAGGGAGTCGCCCTTGTAGCCAACGATCTTTATAGGGAAGGACGGCCCCGCCTCGACAGGATTGAACGCCCCTATGTTCCGGAGGCGGCGACCCGGCTGGCCATGTACAGGAGCGGGTCCCTGAACAACCTGCGCGTCGAGCGGCAGGATTTGGCAAGACTGGAAGCCGACCCCGCTCTCTCGAAGCAGATCCACTACTTTCGGCGTCCCGCTCTCTGGTATTTCGGCATCAACTGCTCCGTCACCCCTGGCTTCGACAAGGTCCAGGTAAGGCAGGCATTAGCGATGGCCATCAACCGCCACAGAATCGTTTCCGAGATTCTGCAAGGCGCGAACCCTGCGGCGCACGGAATCTTGCCACCCGACATTTTCGGTCACCGAGACTCCGCGAAGCTCTTCCCTTACGATCCCGAAACTGCTCGCAAACTGCTCAAGTTGGCCGGGTATCCCGGAGGAAAGGGACTGCCAGAGATGGTGATCTGGTACCGCGCCAACAAGCCAGACATGCGTTTGTTTGCGCAGGCGGTCGGGCAGGACTTAGAGAGGAATCTCGGTCTGAAGGTCTCCTTCAAGGCGGCCGATCCGGCCCAAATGCTGGCGGCATCGAGCGCGAAGAAGGTGCCGTTCGCCGCGACCCGCTGGTCGGCAGACTATCTTGATCCGCAGGACTTTCTCAGCGTGCTTCTCGGATCGGAGTCCACGGCTAACTTCCTCGACTACCGTTCTCGGAAGTTCGATGACCTATGCGAGGAAGCTGATCGAAACACGGATCCGCGTGCTCGCTCCAGCCTGTACACCCGGGCGGAAGACCTTGCCCTTCACGATGCCGCCATCGTTCCGATATGCTTTGAGCGCGATGCCGAACTCATCGCGCCGCAGGTTCATGGCATTCGCAACACGCTGGTGGGGCATATGCCAAACAGCCAGGTTTCGATCCGATGATCTATCACATCCTGAGCGCCGACAACATGTTCACGACGGACCAGTACGTCCGGGACTGGGAGCCGCAGCTCAAGAACAGCTTTCATCTGATTCCGTTGCAGGAACTTGCCGAAGCGGAGCGACTTCCCGTCGGCACGTTCATCTTCAGCGACATCGAGCGGCAGACGTTGGAACAGCGCGAACTTTTGGCGCAAGTATGGGAGACGTTGGAAGCTCATGGTCCACCCATGCGGCTGCTGAACCACCCGTTGCGGGCGAAGCGAAGGTTTGAGCTGCTGGAGATGCTCGCCAAAGAGGGTAGGAATTCGTATCGCGTGTTTCGCTGCAACGAGATTCCCTCCGACCTCCGTTTCCCTGTGTTCATTCGAGTCGCCACCGACCACCAGGGTCCACGGACGAAGCGGATCTTCTCTTGGGCGGGCTTGGAGTCCTCGATCGTCGCGTTGGCAATGCGCGGGTTTCCGGTCGAGCATCTGGCAGTCATCGAGTTTTGCGACACGTCCAATTCAGAGGGGATATTCCGCAAGTACAGCGCCTACCGCGTGGGCGACCGCATTGTCCCCCGAGGGCTGAACTTCTCGGAGAAGTGGTACGCGAAGGGGCGCGATATGAGCCCGGTCTGGCGATCGGAACCCAAATGGGAGTACGTGCGCACCAATCCTGACGCCCGGGCACTCCTGGAGATCTTTCAGTTGGCGGAAATCGAGTTCGGAAGGATCGACTATGGCATCAACAACGGAAAGGTGGAGGTGTGGGAAATCAACACGTGCCCCCAGTTTTCGGTGGGAACGCCTGAGTGGTATTTCGAAGATCGAAGGAACTACCATCAGTTCTGCGCCGACTCTCTGGCCGGCGCGTTCGAGGCGATAGGAACTCCTATCAGCGACGCCCGCGTTCCGATTAGGATGAATTGGCCAACTCTTCCGAGGGTGTCTGAGCCGGCATGATCCTTCCTCCCGCGCCTAGACCTGTTCGAGTGAAGCCAAGGTTGATGGTTCTGCGATGTTTCCGTTGGCTCTGTGCGTTCGGTTTGTTTGTCGTTTGCCCGGTGCTCATGAACCGCTCGTTGGCGAGGCTGAAGACGCTCGAAAGCAGCGGCAAAGTCATTCAGGCAGAAGTTCTGTCCTACCGAATGACCTATGGCAAGCACAACAACTATTATCTGACCGTGTCTTTTCCGGCCGGCCGACAAACGATCACCTCCGAGGAGTCTGTGCACGGCGCGCTCTACTACGCGTACCGGCACAAGCCCTACGTTCCAATCACAACCATGGCGGACGACCCGACCAACTATGAAGTCGGAAGGATCAACGAAGGAGTGATCGCCTCCACACGGCATGCATGGCTCGCCACAGGCGGAATATGGGCTGTCATCGTTCTCTTCTTTATCATCTTCTTCGAGGTCCAACTCTACTTGGAGCGAAAGCTCCTGCGGTTTGGAGAAGGCGTGGAAGGAGAAATCACCAACGTGCAGGTTCGAGGGGGCAAGTCCACCTCGACGGTCGTTTCTTACCGCTATCCCACCCCGTTGGGGCTTCGTGAAGGAAGGGGTTCGATTTCAGGCAAACACGCAGACGACTTCCCGATCGGTGGCACAATCCCAGTCGTCTTCAGCCGGCAAAACGATCAAAAGTCCTTAGCCGTTCCGCTTGCTCAGGTCGCCGAGGTGACTGGGGCCGTTTCGATCCTGCGCTAAAGCGGCGGGACCACCACGATTCAAGAGTAGCCAGGACGCTGCGCCGTCCCTTGGGGATAAGATCCAGGTGGAGGTCAAAGCAATGACGGACGAGTGGCTGAACCATTTGCTCACGCCGGAGGAGAAGGCGGAGTTTGACGAGACGGGGCTATTGAGGATCGAGGACGCTCTTTCTCCCGAACAGGTGAAGGCGCTCACCGCTCAAACAGACGCGGTTCATAGCCGGTATCTCGCCGAAGGCTTCGATGCGAAGACGGCGCTCTTCCATCCCAACTTCATCCCAGATAGCGAGCTGTTTCTCAACCTCGTCGACTATCCAAAAGTGCTCCCAAAGGTGTGGGGAATCCTCGGTTGGAACATCTATCTCTACCACGCCCACATGATCGTGACTCCGCCGAACGGGCAGGCTCCGAACGATAAGACGTTCGGCTGGCACCAGGACAGTGGGCGCGTAAACCAGGAGATCGAGACGCATCCGCGTCCCCGGCTATCGTTGAAGGTGGCCTACTTCCTTTCCGACCTGAGTAAGCCAGGCCGAGGCAACTTCTGGGTTGTGCCGGGCACCCACCTCTCGGACACTATGAGCTTTCCCGCTGAAGGGCAAGGACAACCCGAAGGAGCGATGCCTGTTCTGGCTAAGCCAGGCACCGCGGTTCTGTTCGATCGGCGGCTCTGGCACGCAGGCAGCCCGAACTGGTCCGAGCTCACTCGCAAGGTGTTGTTCTACGGTTACGGCTACCGATGGATCCGCACCAAAGACGACATGACGGTTTCCGACCTGTGGGACAAGTGCGATCCGATCCGCAAGCAGCTCTTGGGCTATGGCGTGAACTGCAACGGCTTCTACACGCCGACCGACGACGACGTGCCTCTTCGAACTTGGCTTCGCGAGAAGGGGCTGGTCAAGGCCGCTTAGCCGATCCCGAGCTCGCTCTTGTAGATCGGGTTGGGAAAGGGTGCGTCGTACGGCTCCGTGCCATCGAGGCCAAGCGCGAAGAAGATCGTACTGAATTGGCCGTGCTTGTAGATCAGGTTTTGGATCATGTGGTAGACGTAGCCACGCACGTTCATCGCGCCCTCGGGATGGGCGAACTGGTGTGTGACACGGGCTAGGTCTTCATCGGTGAGGCTCTTAAGAAGCGCTTCCCACTCGTTCGCCTCAGCTTCCATCGCATCGCAGATGGCCTCCGGTTCCGTCGGCGCGTCCGGTACCGGCCGGTGTGACTTGGGATCGGAATTGAGGATGTGCTGCCGGTCGCACTGCAGCCATTGCATAGCATGAATGGCAAGGATGCGAGGAGTCGGGGCCGGCGGCGCGAAGGTCCAGTCCCACTTGTCGGCCGGCAACTTGCGAAGGCTGTTGATCATTCCGCGCAAGTGGCCGATTAGAATGGCCGAGTCGGCCTCGAGCTCGGTATTGAAGACCATGGCGGAATGATACTAGGCTGGCCCGGTGGGTCCCAAGTTAGCCTCGACTGCCGATTGGAAGTCTCTTGCCGATGTGAGAGCCACGTTTCCATCCGCGGATCTCGTTGCAAGCAATAAGCTCGTCTTAACGTAGGCGGCAACAATTCTCGAATCGTGTGTTTCGTTCGATTTCCGCGGCCAACCCTGTTCATTGAATGGATCGGAACTCACGCCGAATACAACCGGCTCGACATTGAAAGCCGATGAAAACCGTAACAGTTCCAGTGATCAAAAGCTCCGAGAATCTTAGAGAGGCTCTAAATCGTGTCGAAGAGTTGATGCGGTCGGAGCATGACGACGCGGATGATGAATTGCAGATTCTGACGCTCGTCATTCAACAATACGAGACCGAGCACTTTGCGTTCAGAAGCCCCGACCCGATCGAAATGATCGAGTTAGTCTTGACGGAACGCAACCTGAAAGCCAAAGACCTCGTGCCCTGTATCGGCTCTCAACCTCGCGTCTCAGAAGTGCTGGGGCGCAAGCGCGGTCTTACGTTGGACATGATGCGAAAGCTGAGCCAGGGCTTGGGGATTCCCATTGCTGCACTCATCGGTGAAAGCGGATCGGTCTCGGCAGCGTAGGTCGGTCCTCGTGTGTCGCCTCTTCAGACCTATGGAGAGACGCGGCTTTCCAAGGGCTTCGTCCCTGGCTACGATGTGACTCGCTTCGGCGCCGTTGGAATGTTGCCTTGCTGCGCCAGGCTCAAGTCCTCGCAGCTACACCTCTAACCCAACGCCCACTCGATGAGCGCTTCGCAGTGGAGAATGGTCGTATCGAAAAGCGGATGCGACGTCTCGGATTGTTTCACGAGTAACCCGATTTCGGTGCAGCCCAGGATGGCGCACTGTGAGCCCTCTTCGGCGTGGCGGTCGATGATCCGGAGATAGGCTTCGCGCGATTCGGGGCGGATCTCGTTCTTCGTGAGCTCGTCGCGAATGACCCGCTCGATCACGGTTCGCTCGCCGGCATCGGGAACGACTGTGTCGATACCGAACTTCTCCCGAAGGCGGTCCCGGTAGAACGTCCCCTCCATCGTGTTTCGGGTCCCTAGAAGGGTGGCGTTGCTGAAGCCTGAGTTGACGATCGCCGTGCCGCATGCATCGGCGACGTGCAGGATTGGCACGGCGACTGCGTTTTGAACTTGATCGTAGAATTTGTGCATCGTGTTCGCGCAGATGGCGATCACGTCCGCCCCAATCGACTCGAGATCTTGCGCTCCTTTCGCGAGCAGACCGCCGATCTCATCCATCCGGCCCGCGTGTTCCAGGTCGAATAACGCGCGGTAATCGTACGATTTCAGCAGGAGCGGCGGCTGATATCCCTGCCCACGGTGGTCGGCTGACAGCTTGTTGAGAAGCTCGTAGTACAGAGCCGTCGAGACCCAGCTCAGGCCACCCAACAAGCCGATCGTCTTCATTACAGCTCAACCACAGTCGTCATGACGAGCGGGCGAAGTTGGGCTCGCTTTTGGATGAACTTCCGGACGACGTCGGTGGCTTGGTGGCGCACTCGGACAGGGTCCTTCAGCTCGTCGCGACTCATGGCGTCCAGCGTATCATGGAGGTGCTCGAAAGCCACCTTGAGAATGCCCTCGGGGCCGAAGAACCCTCTCGATTGAATCTCGGGCGGTCCGGCCATGGCGCCGTTCGT
Organism: Fimbriimonas sp.; assembly: GCA_035550555.1. Classification (GTDB taxonomy): domain Bacteria; phylum Armatimonadota; class Fimbriimonadia; order Fimbriimonadales; family Fimbriimonadaceae; genus Fimbriimonas. The sequence continues at coordinate 10,900 of DASZPA010000249.1, read as the reverse complement.
CACGTCGATCAGCACGGTCACGACGACGATGCCGTCGGTTGAGACGTTATGCCGGTCGTGCAGGATGTCGTCCGTGATTCCGGGCGTGCCGCTGTTATCGACCAGCACCTGACCGCAAGGGACCTTCTCACCAAGAAAAGCCTTGGTGTCGTCCAGAATCAGCGGAACACCGTCCTTCATCGTGAATATCCGGTGCTCGGGGAAGCCCATCTCCGTTGCGATCTGGTTGTAGAGGAACTGGTGGCGCGGCTCGCCGTGGACGGGCGCCACATAGAAGGGGCGGGTCAGATTGATCATCATCTTCAGCTCCTCCTGGTAGGCGTGGCCGGAGACATGGATCGGTGTGGGCCCCTCGTAAACCACTCGGCAACCTTGGTTGAAGAGCCGGTTGATCGTCCGCCAGATGGCGCCTTCATTGCCCGGAATCGGACGAGCGCTGTAGATGAGGGTGTCACCCTCCTTCACCTGCAACCGTCCGTACTCGCCTTTCGACATCTGCACCAGGGCGCTCATTGGCTCGCCCTGACTGCCCGTTGTGAGGATCGCGAGCTTTTCGTCTGGGTAAAGCGGCATCTCGTCCAGCCGGATCCGGACGCCCTTGGGGATCCTGATGTAGCCCAGGCGATCGCAGATGTCCATGTTCTGCTCCATCCGGCGGCCCACTACGGCCACTTTCCGGCCCGTCTCGGCCGCCACCTCATACACCTGCTGCATGCGGTGGATGTTGCTGGCGAAGGTAGTCAGCAGGACCCGGCCCTGCGCATGGTTGAACACCTTTCGAAGTCCTTCCGTCACAGCTCGCTCGCTGGGCCCCCAGCCAGGCCGCTCCACATTGGTCGAGTCGCTGAGAAGAAGCAAAACTCCCTCTTGACCGAGCTCTCCGAAGCGGGTGAGGTTAGCTGCCTTGCCGTCGATTGGGGTGAAGTCGAACTTGAAGTCGCCGGTGAACAGCACGATCCCATGTTTCGTTCGAACGGCCATCGAGCAGTTCTCAGGGATTGAGTGGGTAACGCGGACCGGTTCTACCTCGAGGTCGCCCGCCGGCAAACGGTCGCCGTGCTTGAAGATGCGCAGGTCGACCAAGTCTTTGGGAAGCTTCTCCTCTAGCTTTTGCCGAATCAGCGCGGCCGTGAATTCGGTGCAGTAGACCGGCACACGGATCTGCCTCAACAGATACGGAAGACCGCCCACATGGTCCTCGTGAGCGTGGGTGATGAAAACACCCCGAACGTGCTCCTTGTTTTCGACGAGATAGGTGAAGTCCGGGACGACGATGTCGACACCCGGCATCTCTTCATTGGGAAAGCTGAGTCCGCAGTCGATCACTACGATGTCGTCCCCTTGCCGGACGACGCTGCAGTTCTTGCCGATCTCGCCCACGCCGCCGAGGGCGATGACCTGAACGATTGCCATGAACCTTCAGGGTACCTGTGCCGTTCAGAATAGATCGTGCGCGCGCTGGTCTTCGACTTCGACGGATTGATCCTGGACACCGAAACGCCCGAGTTCACGGTCTGGACCGAGACGTTCCACTCTTACGGGGTCGAGATGCCGCCGGACTACTGGACCGACGTGATAGGGCGTGGCGCCGAGCAGGAGATCGAGCGGCCGCCACAGCTCCTTTTCCGGCTCACGGGAGCTGAGGAGGTGCTGACACCCACGTTTTACGAAGAGCTTCGGGTCCGGATCAGGGCAGCCATCGAGCTTGAGCAGGTTCGGCCGGGGGTGGAGCGTCTCTTGTGGGAAGCCAAGGAGGCGGGTATGGGGCTTGGGGTCGCTTCAAGTTCGAAGCACATCTGGGTGGATAAATACCTTAAGAAGCTCGGACTGTTCGAGCGGTTTGATCACGTAGTCTGCGCGGACGACGTTCACAGGGCAAAGCCCTTTCCGGACCTCTACCTGCAGTGCTGCTCTCAACTTGGCGTCTCTTCTGACGCAGCCGTAGCCCTAGAGGACTCGCCCAATGGGTTGGCGGCGGCGAAGGCTGCTGGGCTCTTCGCGGTGGTTGTGCCCAACTCGGTTACGGCAAGGCTAGATTTGTCAGCGGCGGATCTTCGGGTGGATTCGTTGGAAACGACGGGTCTTGAGGGGCTTCTCTTCAGCACAAAGACGCGGAGGGCACAAAGTTTCACACAGTAGGTGCTAATTCTTTGTGAGACTTTGTGCCCCGTCGTGTCGCCGCGGTCTTCCGGAACAAACCAGCAAATCTCCACGGACTACTTTAGCTATGTCGTTGCAGTGCAGCGGTAGAGTAGCGCTATGCGTTGGTTAGCTCTTGGAAGCATGGTCGGTTCTTTGGGCGTTTTAGCCGCGGGTTGCGGCGGAGGAGGTTCGAAAGGGGTCTCAAACGACCAAGTGAAGAAAGACACGCTCGGTCAGTCGCAGTTCGGCTACTTCGGCCAGATCAAGCCTCATCTCAGCGTCTCGTCAGGAGGGGTTACGGTGGCCGGCGTCTCGGGCGCCAGCCTCAGCTACATCGACTTCTATCCACAGCCGTCGCTCGATGAGACGAGCATTGCTTACCTTCGAAATGAAGAGGTCAATCTCTATAACTGGGCAACCCAGACAGATTCCGAGATCACGAACGATCTCGTTGCGGGCCAGGCATCCTGGTCGCCGAACGGGCAGCTCGTTGCAACCAAGATTACCGGCCCCGGCGCTACGGAGCTCTTCACCATGTATGCCGATGGATCCCACGCTACAGCGATCACGGGAACAGGCGTTGCGACGCAGAGGCCAAGCTACTCTCCCGACGGGACACACATCGTCGGCCTCGACGCGTCCTTTAACCTGATCGCGATGAAGGCAAACGGGACTTCCACAGTCACCCTAGATACAGCCGCGCACGTATCGACGAACTGCTTTCCCACTTGGCTCAATAACACCACCGTTCTTTACAGTCGCGTCGTATCGGGCTTCGATACCCTCACAACCATCCCGTCTTCTGGCGGCTCACCGACGACTTTCGTCGCGAATATCGCAGGCTCCCATAACGACTCGCCATCGGTATCGCCAGACGGCACCTTGGTTGCCTTCGCAAACTCCGCTACGGGTGCGGACCCGTGGACCATCAACGTAGCGAGTACCAGCTTCGGCGCGCCGGCTACGTTGACCACTTCGCAGTTCAGCGACACTTTCCCAAGTTTCTCGCCGGATGGAAGCTTCCTCACGTTTCGTCGGACCGATAATGCCGGCCACGGGAATGATGGGATCGCTGGAATGTATGTGGAAACGCTAGACGGTCTCGACCCCCGCGCTCTAGTTATCGATCCCGCTGACGGGCACTCCTTTTCCAGAGAGATGCACTGGTCGCCGTTCTACAAGTACCAGCGGTTCATAGGCAGTGGGGGCTCTTTCGGCAGCACCTCCTCTGGATTCCTTTACGCGCAAAAGGGTCCGGTGATCAAGAGCTTTTTTAGCTTCACCGCTACAACCCCGAGTTCGGCAGTCATAACGCCGGCCAACTCTTCGGGCGATGGAGCTCCGATGGTTTTCTCCATCGCCGCGGATGCGGTGACTCGCCTGGTTTTCACCAACGGCTACACGCTTCCGGCAACGATCATTTCCCCGAGCGGCGCCACAAGTGTGATGATCTCGTTCGACGCGACGGACGGCACGATCTCGACAGTAGCGCCTTTGGCAGCGACAACCAAGGCGGCGAGGACCCTGAAACCCAACGCTACGAACGGTGACGTGGTCTACAACGCCAAATTCTTGGCGGTGTACGACGGAAAGGGCAAGAACCTGGCGCCGACCGGTGCATCGCAAGTGGTGATCGGTTCTAAAGGACAGTTGCTCTCTGTGCGCTAGATACGTTCCAGGTAGAACTGGCTTTGTGTCGGACTTTAACGAGAAGATTCGTCAAACGTTGCGTCGCAGCAAAGAGTCCGGCGACATGGTCGAGCTGTACGACGATGAGCAGAACCTCGACCGCTTCAATGTGGGTCTCGTCGAGAGCGTGACCCACGACTCCTACTGCATCCAAAGCATCGGCCCCCACGGCGAGCCCGATGGCCGGCAGGTAGGACGCATCGAGGACGTGATCCGTCTCTCGACGGGAACCGAGTACCTGATGGCGCTGAAGCTGCTTCACCAGGCACGCGATCGGATCACCGTGGATCTGCCTCAGCCGGACGCTTACTTGCCGATGGACCTGCAAAACAGCCTCCGATTCGCGCGGGACAAGAAGATCGTGGTCAGCCTCATCGATCCCGACCACGTCCAGATCACCGGTTTCGTTCGGGACTTCGGAAAGGAGTTCGTCGAGATCGCCGAGCTTCGAAGGGATGGTCAAGAGGATGGCTCGATCGTCATCCACTTGGACGAAGTGGTCAGGGTCGACAGTGGCGGCCGCATGGAGCAAGCGAGGGCCTTCGTCCACCGCGTCCGAATGGGCCTGTCGCGCGGAGTTCCTAGACTTCCGGCCGGTAGATCATGAATCTCTCAGGTTCCGGCAAGGACGTGAATCCGCATTCGCGATAGATCTCATGAGCGTCGCGCGTCGCCAGCACCCATCGGCGCAGACCCTGCCACTCGGGGTGTTCAAGGGCGAAGCGAACCATCTCTTTGCCAATCCCTTTCCGTCGATGTTCCTCGCCCACGAAGACGTCGGCGATCCAGGCGAAGGTCGTGCTGTCGCCGATGACTCGCATGTAGGCCGCCTGCTCTCGGCCGGAATAGACCCCGACGACCAGGGCGGTGTGGAGGGCTGCCTTCTCCACTTTTTCGCGCGAGATTCCTGGAGACCAATAGCTGCCCGTGAGCCACTGGTGGACGGTATCGAAATCGACCAGCGAAGGGTCGTCAGAAACCAAGTAAGGGCCGAACCGATTTTCCATAGGCTGGTCGATCAGTCCCGCTTGTCGCGGTGGGCCCCGACTATGGTGACCGATTCGATCTTTTCCCCGAGCTTGATGTGGTCGACCACCTCCATCCCCTCGGTGACTTTGCCAAGCATCGCGTAGCCGCCATCCAGCATGGCGGAGCGGCGCTTCACGATGAAGATCTGTCCTTCGCCGCCCACGCCGTCGCGCTTGGAAGCGATGCCTGCGACGCCCCTGTCGAAGATCCGTTTAGGGCCCTCGAACGGGATGGGATGGCCAGAGCCGCCCGGCCCAATTCTTGAATCGCCGATTGGCAGATGCTTGGTCTGAGGGTCTCCCCACTGAACGATCCACGGCTCGACGCGGTGGACCTTTTGGTCATCGTAAAAGCCTTCGCGGACGAGCTTCACGATCGCCTGCACGGTCTTCGGCGACATCTTGGGGTCGGTCGTGATCACGAACGACTTATGGTTGGAAAGCATGACCTCGATACGCGGCCCCGATGGATGATAGCCGTGTTGGACTGCAGTCAGCGCCAATGCCGCGAGGAACATGGGTTAATGCGAAGATACCAGGGTGGTAGGCTCACCTCATGAGCCCTTTTCGCGAGGAATTTGCGCCACTGCTGTCCAAAATCGTCTCGATTCGGCACGACTTGCATGCCCATCCGGAGCTTGGCTACCAAGAGAAGCGGACGAGCGAGGCCGTTCAGAAACTGTTGACCGAATGGGGCATCGAGCACAAGGCTGGCTTGGCCGGCGGTACGGGAGTCCTGGCGCGAATCCCCGCGACAGGTTCGGATGGCGGCACAGTGGCGCTGCGGGCGGATATGGACGCCCTTCCGATCTGCGAGCAGACAGGCGTTTCCTATGAGTCCAAACATCCTGGGGTGATGCATGCCTGCGGGCACGACGGTCACACGTCGATCCTTCTGGCCACGGCTCGAGTGCTCAGCCAAGCGCGGGAGCGAAGAAACGAAATCTTATTACTTTTTCAGCCCGCGGAGGAGGGAGGCGCCGGCGGTAAGCGCATGTGCGACGAAGGGGCCCTCAACGGCGGACTACTCGGAAAGACCGTCGACGTCATCTATGGTCTTCATGGGTTCCCTCGGGCTCGTCTTGGGGACGTCTCCACTCGAGTCGGTCCCTTGCTGGCGGCCGCGAGCATGATGCGCATCGAGGTGAGAGGCGTGGGGTCCCATGCGGCTTATCCACACCTGGGAATCGACCCCATCGTGGTTTGCTCACATATCGTCACGGCGCTTCAGACGATCGCCAGCCGCAGCGTCAACCCGCTCGACTCGGTCGTGGTGACGATCGGCAAGATCGACGCAGGCGTCGCACACAACGTGATTCCCGAATCCGCGAACCTCATCGGCACGCTTCGGACGCTGCACGACGAGACCAATCGAAGGGCCATCGCTGCGATCGAACGGATCTCGCAAAGGACGGCAGAGGCTTTCGGAGCAACCGCCAACGTCCATTGGGAGGCTATTCCTTATCCGGTTACACGAAACGAAGCCGGAGCGACGGAGCGTTTTCGCAAGATCGCCCGCGGCGTGCTCGGTGAGCAGCACGTCTTGGAGGAGCCGGAGCCCTCGATGGGTGGGGAGGATTTCAGCTTCTACGGCCAACACGTACCCGCATGCTTCTTCTTCCTCGGCCTTCTTCCCGAAGGTCAAGAGACATATCCCAATCTGCACGCTCCGACGTTCGATTTCAATGACGACGCCATTCCGGCAGGCGTGGAGGTCATGCGCGAATTGGCGCTCTCGCCGCTCTGACGCGGTAGCCTGTACCAGTGTTTTGGGCCCAATTAGGAACATCGTTTGTGTTCTGGCTGGCATTGGGCGCGTGGCAGGCGTGGAGAGGCCCGAGTCTGTATGGCAAGGCCTCCCAACTAGCCCGTCTTCCCAGAGTCGGCGCAGCTCTTGGCGCCTTGATCCTTGCCCTGATCAGCCTTTTCGTGCCAATCGGCTTCATGTTCAAGACCAAGGCTATTGATGCCACCGCCATGAGTCTGCCCGTGTGGTTTGCCGTGACAGTGATCGGCCTGCTCTTCGTCGGTCTGCAAAGCTTTGCAATGGCGCTCTTGGCAACTCTGGCCAGAGACGCCGCCGTAACGAGGAGCGCCGCCCCAGCGTCAACTTCTCAGGACTCCATTTTATGAAGAAAATTGCTCAGCTCCTTTTCGTGATCATGCTCTGCTCGCTCGCCTCACTGGGATCGGCCCAGTTAACGACACCCAACGGCGCCATGAGCGACCAGGTCAACGTCAAGCTGGCAAAGATGAATTTGCTTCTCAAGCTGATCCCGCTGGCACTGCAAAAGTCGCAATACGAAGATCTCTTGGAAGGCATCGAAGCCGCTCGCGATCTTCAAAAGAGAGAAGCCGAGACCGAGGACAAGGAGTTGGCCGACCTTGACTCCCTGGTGAGCGATACCGTGACCAATGGCGTCGAAAAAGGGATCTATCCGCCACAGTCGGCAATCAAAGCGGTTGCGGACAAGCTTGCAGTGATGGAGGGACGCCAAACGATCATGGCCGCAAACATGATCAAAGCGGTTCAGGCCAAGATCACGAAGCTGAACGCCGGGCAGCGAAAGGTGATGGTGGGAAGCTACCTCGACTCATTCGTCGATCCCAAGGCTGACAAGAGCTTGATAACGGATGACGTCAAGATCAGCTTCTTTATCAAGAACGTCTTTCTGCATCCGTACTGCTACGATTTGCTGGTCGAAATGTCCAAGCACGCGAGCTAACCGCAGATTGTTCCTGTACACATCCTTGAGCCGAGGAGGTTTGGTGGGTCGGGAGTCTCTCGCGGCCAATCGATGACGTGGGTAAGGACAAGCGAAAAGCCACGGCCGTCTTGCGCTGAAAGCCGCGTTGCAATAGAGCAACGCGGCTTTGTAACAAGGTTCTAGCTTCGAGAGGCAGGAGCCTTTGGCGCGGCGGGCGAGCCGCCTGGAGGGCCGTAGCCCTTGGGCGCCGGTCGTATTGAGAAGTCCTCCTTCTTGTAGCCTTCCGACTGGGCTGGTGACGAGCCGCAGCCGGAAAGACCTACCAAAGCCAGGAGAGCAAGAAGAGCTACTGCGAGGTTCTGAGTGCGTCCCATTTGTTGTTGAACCGTCCGATACAGCCACCGGCGCCGCCGTCCGCAATACCTCCGGCAATGTTGACCGTGGTTTCGGGGTGGACGTTCTTGGAGTGGCCGTCTGTGAAGCCGACGGGGGAATTGCCGGAGTAGAATCGGTCGATATAGCCGAGATAGGTGGGATCCGGAGCTGACCACAAGCTTGCTTGTCCGGGCAGCACGCCATGAGTGCCGTCGCTGCGGATATCGCTGTTTGCCGGGCCCTCAAAAACAAGGCCCCATGTGTCGAATGCTCCCAGAAGCTTGCCTGCCGACGAATCCTTGTCCGTGCCGGGCGGCGTCGAGGACCGGGTGGCGAAGAGGACCGTGTCGGCCACTTGAGGAATCTGCGACTGGGACCGGGTGCCGTTCTCGTGCCAGTTGGTTGGGCCGTAATCGCTCGGACCGTTGATACTCACCACGCCTCGGAACTGCCAGAACGTGCCTCCGCCACCCGAACAGTCTCCCGCCAAGAGACCGTTCGCAACGTAGCTGACCTTGGGTCCGGAGTCGAACGCGGTGCTGAGCTGCACGTTGTCGTCTGGGTCTTTCACGATGCCGTAGGACTTCATGTAGGGCAGCGTGAGCATGACCCAGGACTGTTGCCAGCCGTCCGAGTTCTGCGGGCTCGCGAAAGACGACACGAACTGGTCGTCGTAGTCGTTCGCGTACATAAGCGAGGCCAGCGTGATCTGCTTGACGTTGCTGAGCGATTGCGTGCCTTTTGCGGCGTTCTTCGCCTGAGCGAAAACGGGGAACAGGATCGCCGCCAGAATCGCGATGATCGCGATTACGACGAGCAGCTCGATGAGAGTGAATGCTTTAGATTTCATATAAGGGACTCTTCTTTGAGGAGGCGGGTGCGGCTCATGTGGTCGCACCTTTAATGAGTTCGACGGGCAAAACTTGAACGGACAGCACTTCTTGGCGGTCGATGGCCCGGTGGAGGGTATCCACTGCGATGCTTGCCATCTCTCGGAACGGCGCGCGGATGGTGGAAAGATTCCAGCGGGGTTCGGTTGAGCTGAAGCAGCCGTTGAACCCCATGACTGCGACGTCCTTGGGGATGCCAAACCCCAGGTCAGACAGTTGCGACGCCACTCGGAACGCGGGCGTATCGTCCCAGCACAGCACGCAGGTAGCTCTATCCGGTCCACGAAGGCGGTCGAGGTCCTCGTCGGGCATTCGCATGTTCTTCGATTCCACCGAGGACAATTCCGGGTGGTATCCGTGGATGGAGCGGCCGAACGTCACCTTCATGCCCAGCCTCCCAGCCTGGTTCACAAACTCGGACTGGCGTTCGAGGACCGAGGCAAAGGGAAAGTCGGCCGGCAGATAAAGAACATGCCGATGTCCCTCCTCATGCAGATGCCTTGCCTGGAGCCTTCCACCTTCGCCGGAATCGGCGACCACGCTGGGAATGTCGGGCAGGAGGTCGGCGATAGCAACGACCGGCAGATGCGCTCTCGCCAGCAGCGGTACGATCGGGTGATCGTTCCTGGCCGTGACGATCACGCCGTCCAGCCGTCCGTCGCTCACGCTGTTCACCACCATCTCGGGAGAAAGATCCCGGTGGGGCGTGTAGAGCAACAGGTCCAGCTCAAGCCGAACGCACGCCGCTTGAAGACCGCTCATGACCTCGGCGATGTAAGCGTTGCGCGGATCGAGCGCTTGGTATCCCGAGAAATAGCCGATGATGCCGGTTCGTCTCTTGCGGAGGGACCGGGCCAAACCGTTCGGCCGATAGTTCAGTTCCGCCGCCGCGCGAAGCACGGCCTCGCGGTTGGCAGCGGAAACGCGAGACGTCGAGCGGGAACCGTTCAACACCACCGAAACCGCGGCCGTGTTGACACCGGCGCGCAATGCGATCTCTTTTAGGGTGGCAGGCTTCGAGGTGGACATTAAACGTTTGCTCAGACAGCATGATACAATGAGCAAACGTTTAATGCAAGGCTTTTTTGAGAATTCTCTTTGGGGAGCCTGACCACGAGCCGCCGATGATCCTCTCTCACCCGCCAGTCATTTCTCGGGTCCATGGCCCGCGCAGCATCTCGGAATATGCGATGGCCGAATACGTCTTGGACGTCGACGCGACCTACAAGAACCCATTCGATCCTGCCGATATCGCGGTTGACGCCTTTGTTACGACACCTTCGGGGAAGCGCTTGGACGTCCCCGGCTTTCTTTACCGCCCCTTTCGAAGAACGTATGGAAATGCGACCCTGCCCATCGCCATCCCAAGCATCGCGGACGTCAAAGCCGGCAGGCATGCCCCGACACAGAACTTCGACGACGCAGAGGTTCTGGTCCCAACCGGCAAGCCGAGTTGGCGGGTCAGGTTTGCCCCCACGGAACCCGGCTCGTATCAGATGACCTTCGCCGTAAGAACTCGAACCGGCTCATTTGAGAAGACCTGCCGACTGAGATCCACAAAGTCCAGCGGCGGCTTCGTCCGCATCTCGGAGCGCGATCGGCGTTACTTCGCGCTGGATGACGGCAGCTCGTTTTGGCCGCTTGGAGAGAACCTCGCGTGGGCAGGCCATGAAGGCCTGAAGGAGTATGAGAAGTGGATCCCCGATCTGGCAAGAAGCGGGGCCAACTGGGCGAGGTTCTGGCTCTCTCCTACATGGACGACCTTTGGGCTGGTTCAAAACGATGCGTCGAAGATCGACCTTGGGAACGCTTGGCGGCTCGACCAGGCGATGCTGCTCGCTCAGAAATATGGGATCAAGGTCGATCTCTGCATCGACTCCTACAACGTTCTGCGCGACCGTGTCGCCTGGCCCGAGTGGGAGAGGTCGGCATTCAATCATCTCAACGGCGGTCCGCTGGCCAAACCGGCCGATTTCTGGACCGATCCTCGGGCGGCTCGGTTGTACTGCGACCGTCTGAGGTACGTCGTGGCCCGGTGGGGCGCCAGCAGCTCCACTATGGCTTGGGA
>DASZPA010000248.1:0-9304 GCA_035550555.1 Fimbriimonas sp. | reverse complement strand
CGCTGCGACATCCTCGGGGCAGGATAGGCCCTCACCGCAAACTATCGTAAATTGCAGGCGGTATTGCGTCATCAAGCGTCAAAGTCAGCTTTGGCGGTATTCCGGCAGAGGCGCCAGGTCTGGCTCGACGAACGTCGTCTTTGCCATCGGGTCCATGCGGCGCTCGGGCGAGTAGAAGAGCCGAAGGACTTTCGGCGTCATGAGCTGCGGGTGGGCGTCGCAGAACTCGTCGGCCGTGCCCGTCGCCCGATAGGCGAGCATCGTCGCATGAACGATCCTCATGAACGCTACGGTGGTCGTCTCGTTATAGCCCATCGTCGGACCCTCCTCGATCCCGTTGGCGCAGTTTAGGGCCTGAATTCGCGTTCGTACGAGGCTCAGCGCCTCATCGAAGGGGAAGCGGCGTAGGTGGAGGTAGGCGATCTTGACGTGGGCACGGTGCGTCCACTCGGGCCGCGGAACGGCGGCTTGGCAGAAGCGTGCGAAAAGGTCTTCGTCCGGATCTTTGCAAGCTTCTGTCATTACATGAGTGTACTTGAGGCGCCCCAGAGTCCCAGGGAACCTTGCTGGAGGGATAAACTGCCACAACCGATGAACTATTTCATCTTCAATACCGGCGGTGACTGGGATTCGACGACTCTCTACAACAACGGGGAGGAGTTCATGGCCAACCAGCTCTTCATCCAGCTCAACACCTATCGCGATATGGACGGAAGACCCATGCGCGGAGGAATTGGCAACGGAGGCGAGATCACCGCGTATGTACAACCGCAAGATGACAATGCCGGCCAGTACGCGATCTTTCCCGGAAAGATCGATCTAGAATGCCCGACTCATAAGTTGACGTTGGAAAACACTTCACCCATGTTTGCTTTTGAATTCACGCGAGTGGTTCTGGATAACGTGGACATATCCGACCAGGTGGTGGACGTAGAAGTGAATATCGACGCGATCAACAATGAAGTTTCGGGCTACGTGACGGTCTACAAACCTCACTTCCTAGGGGCCGATGAGATAGCAACCTATAACTTGCTCTAAAGCAATGCAAAGTAACAAAAGAACTCTTCTCCTGTCGATCGTGCTTTCGATCTTGATGATCGGAGCGCTGTTTTCGGGCGCGTCGGCTCAGAGACGCGGGTCTTTCGGAGGCGGCCGGTCTTTTGGCGGAGGCATGCGGTCCTTCAGCGGAGGGGGCAGCTCTTTCCGAAGCGGACCCGGCTCGTTCAGCGGCAGCGGCGCCTACAATAACAACAATAGCCGCCGTTACAACTCGGGCTCCACTCGCTCGTTTGGGCAGCCAGGCGGGGGGAGCAGCTTCAACAGGAGCGGGTCGTTCGGGAATTCCGGGCGAATCAACTCGACCAGCATTGCCGGAGCTCCATCGGCTTACCGCGGCGTGTCTCCTGTCTACCAGAGCCGATACTATTACGGCGGAGGCTACTACCCGTCCTACTACTACGGCGGATACGGAGACTACTGGTTCCACCCAGCCTGGTACTACTGGCTTCCGTTCCACCCAGCCTTCTACTACAGCCCGCCTTACATGTATAACGGCGCCTACTATCCGGGTGGATTTAGCTTTACCCGGTTGATCCTGGGCATCCTCGTCATTATGTTCGTCCTGTGGCTGTTAAGCAGGATCTTCGGCGGCGGTAGGGGAGTCCGCTACACCAACTACCGGTAAGGATGGCATTCCTTGCGGGCGTGATCGCGGCAGGACTCTGGTGGTCGGCCGCGGCTGCGCCCGCTTCCGTTTCCGTCGATAAGACCGAGTACCACGGCTGGAAAGACTGCTGGCGGATATCCAACGGGAGCGTCGAGTTGGTGGTCGTCCCGCAGATCGGCCGGATCATGCGCTTTGGGTACGTGAGCGGGCCAAACATGCTGTGGGAGAATCCGGACCAGCAGGGAAAGGCGGCTCCGGACTCCGGGACGGATTGGATCAACTACGGCGGCGACAAGCTGTGGCCCGCGCCGCAGAAAGACTGGAACTGGCCGCCCGACTCTGTCTTGGACCGAGGCGAGCTCAGCGTTCGTGCGACGGGAGCGGGCCTCATCGCGCATGGAAAGCCGAGCAGCGGGCTCGTGTTTGAGCGGGAGATCAAGATGGACGCCGAAAGCGGCGTGGTGACGATCCTCGACCGCCTGACCAACGTCTCGAAGCAGGCTGCCGATAAATCGGTTTGGGAGATCTGCCAGACGGACAATCCAGACAGCGTGGTGCTGCCGATCTCCAAGACCGACGATGCGCCCAACGGTTGGATTGCCTTAGCCGAAGCGCGAGGCATCGAGCGGCTGATCTCCCCGGTTGGCGACGACGGGGAAGCTGTGCGGATTCAGCGGGACTCCAAGGAGGGCCGAAAGATCGGCTCGCAGTCTCACGCCGGACATGTGACGGTTTTCAAGGGTGATACGACCTTCAACATGTCGACCGACGTGGAGGAAGGACTGCCTTACCCGGATGGAGGCTGTCCGGAGGAGGTCTACCTCAGTCCCGACCCTGCCGCGTATGTGGAATTGGAGCTGTTGGGACCGATCCGGCACCTGACGCCGGGTCAGTCGACCTCTATCGAGGTCCGGTGGGAGTTGAGTAGGGCAGGCAAGAGTGGCTAACAGGCGTTTCTCGTTGGAACACAAGAGCCCGTAGCCGCGACCTGGGAGACTGTTCCGGAAATGCACGCCGATAGGCGATGCTCCGACAACTCCAAGAGGCTTGTCCTATGTCCAGATCTTGCGAACTGTCGAGGGCCCATTGGATCTTCAGCGCCACCGGCGCGGCCTACACCAGCCCGCACGGAAGGTGCGGCACAGCATCGACATGGATTTTCTCGAAAGACCGAAGGTCCGCCTCATATCGCTCCAGGAAGGGACATCTCCACGAAGGCTCCGACAAACGAGCGGCAAAACCGATTGGTAGGTCCCTGTACCAGGATATGGATCGAACCTTCGGCCCTTTACGCTTACAGCGTCCGATCAACACCTTCGGTGCGGGCTGGTATTGAATGGGCCCTCGGCCCTGCCGGACGAAAGACACGCCTGGAACATCATGCGAGCCTTCGGTACGTGACACGCTCCAATGCAACACTCTCCCGGTTTGTGGTCTCGAAAGACAGACCATGGGACCGATAGGTTTCTCGCGACCCACAAACAGGGTCGCGGCAAGAGTGGATCTGGAGGTAGTTGCCTACGGGCGTAATCCGATAACCGTTAGTACCGCGGCATCTTGTTCAAGATTCGGTAGACGTGCGCCAAGACTTCGGCGACGGCTTGAAACAAGTCTCGTGGGATGAAATCTCCGACTTCGCACTTCCGATAGAGCGCCCTCGCGAGCGGTGGGTTGGGGATGATGGGGACTTCGGCTTCGGCGGCTTCTTCTCGGATCTTGGCGGCAAGATAGTCGACGCCTTTGGCAACGACGACGGGGGCGTGGAACTTGCCCGGCTCGTACTTGATCGCGACGGCGTAGTGAGTTGGGTTCGTCACGACCACATCGGCGGATGCTACGGCCTCCTTGAGCCGCTGACGCATCAGCTTTCGGCGGCGGACGTTTCGAGCAGCTTTCATTTCGGGCGAAGCTTCCATCTCTCGCATCTCGCGACGGACCTCTTCCTTGGTCATGCGGAGCTGCCGGTCCACCTGCTGGCGTTGGAAGAAGTAGTCCACGCCGGCCAACACGCCCCACGCTAGGGCCACACGGATTCCCATGGTGCGAAGCACGGCTCCGATCACGGAAAGTGCCTGCGCGGGCGCCAGCTGATCGAGGCTGTTGAGCTCGTTCCAGCTCCCGCGGATCGACATATAGGCGATGAGTCCGAAGAGGATCATCTTGAACAGCGCCTTGAACGTGTCGAAAAGGGAATTGCGGGAGAACAGGCGGCCGAATCCGGTCAACGGATTGATCTTCTTGAAGTTCGGCATCAGCGCCTGTCCGCTCAGAACGAAGCCAACCTGAGCGAAATTCATGGCGACAGCCACGACCATCAGCGAGCCGATGATGAGGCAAAGGCCGGGCAGAACCGGGCGTGTCGCCTCAACGAAAAACGCCCCCATGTGCCCGGGATTGGTGTCTGCCGGCATCGAGCCCAGGCAGTCGTGCATGGCGGAGATGGTGCCGGTGGCAAGCAGCGAGCCCGCGTAGGGAAGGACGAGAAGAAGCGTGATGATCGTGGCGGCGTTCACCAGGTCTCGCGATTGCGCGACGGTGCCTTTCTTTCGCGCCTCCAGGCGATGCCTGGGTGTTGCCGCCTCGGTTCTTTCCTGGCCGTCACCCATGGCTTATTTGTGAAAGACCGCCTGCAGCGAGTTGAAGGAGGCGCCGATGGCGGAGTTGACGAGCGCTACGGTCATGGGCAGTCCGAGCGCGACCGTGGCGAGTCCTGCGCCGATCTTGGCCGGCATTCCGACCTGCATCGCCTGAATCTGAGGCACGGCTCGCGAGAGTAGGGCGAGCGTGGCGTCGATCAGGAAGCCGACGGCCATCACCGGCGCCGCGATTTGAACCGAAAGAAGGAAAAGCTGGGTCATCACGTCGACCAGCGTCTTCTCGACATTGCCGAAAGTGGGAAATACGGCGTAGCTGCGTACAAAGGCCGCAATCAGATAGTGATGCGCGTCCGCCGCCAGGAATACGACCACGGCCAGCATCGCCTTGAACTGGCTGAGCACCGAGGTCTGGACGCCGTTCAGCGGGTTCAAAACGTGGCTGGACCCAAGGCCGGTCTGCAAATCCATAAGTGCGCCGGCGATGCTGAGCGCCTGCATCGAAAGGGATACAAACGAACCCAGGAGGATCCCGGCCAGCACCTCGCGGAACGCGCCGAACAGAAGGTCGTAAAGGGTGGTCGGAACCGGGCCAAGGTTGGGCTTGATGACCATCGTCAGCGCGCCGGAAACGGCGACTCCCGTGAAGATCCGAATGTTGAGCGGTGTGTTTTGCGCCCCAAAGACCGGACTGGTGAGGAACATCGCCGAGCAGCGAAGGAACACCATGAAGAAGGCGAAGAAGGCTGCCTCGGTCACGCTACCTGCCTACCTCTGCAATCCGTTGGAAGCACACATGCGTGTAGCTGATGATCTGCATCAGCATCCAGTTGCCCATGAAGGTGAGCATGACGGCGACCCCGATCAGCTTGGGGACGAACGTCAGGGTGGTCTCTTGGACCGAGGTGACTGCTTGGAGCACGCTGACGAGGAGGCCGATGAAGAGGCTGACTGCCAGCAGCGGCAGCATCACCATGATGGCAACCTCCACGCCTTGGCGCGAGATTTCGAGGGCGTAGCCTTGTTCCATCAGCGGTACCCCGCCAGCAGCGCGTGGATCAGGTTCCCCCATCCGTCGGCAAGCACGAACACCAGGATCTTCGCCGGGAGTGAGACGACCGTCGGAGGCATCATCATCATACCCATGCTCATGAGGGAGCTTGCGACGATCAGGTCGATGATGAGGAACGGCACGAAGATGTAAAAGCCGATGATGAACGCCGTCTTGAGCTCGCTAATGATGAAGGCCGGAATCAAAGTAACCAGGCTCAGCTCGTTCCGCGTTCGGGGGTGCTCGTTGCGAATATCCAGAAACAGCTTGAGATCGCTCTGATAGGTCGACTTCAGCATGAAGTCGCGCATCGGGACGCCGGCCCGCTCCACTGCCTGGTCCATGTTCAGCTTGCCCGCCATGAAGGGCTTGAGAGCGGCGTCGTTCACCTTCTGGTAGGTCGGGCCCATGATGAAGAACGTGAGAAACAGGCTGAGACCGATCAGCACTTGGTTGGGCGGAATCGTGGGCGTGCCGAGCGCGCTCCTCACAAAGCTGAAGACGATCACGATGCGGGTGAAGGCCGTCGTGAGAATGAGAATGGCTGGCGCGATACTGAGGACCGTCAGCAGCGCTAGAATCTGCAGGGATGTGGCGACCTCATTTTTTCCGCCGTTCTGACCTCCCAGATTGAGACTGATCTTGGGAATCTGAATCTGCTGCTGGGCGAACACCATGCAAACCATCGCCATCAGCGCCAGTAAAAGTACCGGCTTCAACCAGCGGGCGCAACTTGTTCTCGAGCGTTGAGGATTCATTCGATTAGAGGCCCAGCTTCTTGAGCCTTTCGAGCTGGCCGGCGATGTCTTCGAGCGGATCGGGATCGCGAGGGATCGCAGGAGCGTATGCCTGCTGACCTAGGATGTCGTGAAAAGTCGCTGGCTGAGACTGGGTGGCTTCGGTGAGATCTGCCAGACAGGTTACGGAGTCGGCCGTCGAACCGATCAGCAGGGTCTTGCCGCGAACGGTCACCACACACATGTTCATGGATCCGACCGTCGCCGTCTCGTCGATTCGGATGCCGCCGCTCGTGTTGGAGGAGAGCTTCTTGCCGAACTTCTTGATCGCCAACGGCATCAGCCACTTGACCATCGCAAGGACGATGGCGAGGGCGACCAGCATCTGGAGAACCGGGAAGACTCCCATCGACTCCTGATTTCCGACCGAGGGCATTGGGGAACTCTTGGTTCCAAACATGCCCGACCCGGCGAAGGTCAGGCTGGCGCCGCAGAGCGTTAGAGCGGCGAGAATTGATTTCAAGCGGCCTCTCCGGGTCGGCCGAACCGTTCGTTCGGGTTCACGATCTCGGTGATGCGGACTCCGAAGTTGTCTTCGATGACCACGACCTCGCCGCGCGCCATGAGACGGCCGTTGACCAGCACGTCGACCGGCTCTCCGGCGGATTTGTCGATCTCGAGAATCGAGCCATTGCCCAGATCAAGCACGTCTCGAACCAGCATCTTGACCCTGCCCAGCTCGACGCTGACTTCGAGCGGAACATCCAGGAGCAAGTCCAGGCTGCGGTTGTCGTCGGTCGAGCGGTTCTGGGCCGTCGGCACCTGGCCGGGAAGACCGATCTTGGGAAACGGGGTGGCGTCGTCCTCGACGGGGTCCATGCCCAGCATCAGGTGAGCCGTGTCGGAGTCCATCAGCCAGATGAGGGAGCCGTGGACCTCTTCACCCGATACGGCGACCTGGGTGCGGACTAGCCTGTCGGCGCGCTGCAAGTTCTGCGGGAACGAGAAAATTTGGAAACGGATGGAGAGGCCGCTGGCCACCACCATGTCGTTGCGGACGTTGCCGGCCGCGAGACAGATTCCCTGCACGATGGACTCGAGCGGACCTCTGAGATCCGCGACGATGTTCTCGTCGATCTCGTCGATAGAGGAGCCTTGAATGGCCTCCACCAGGGAGACCACCGTCTCTTGAGGAATCAAGATGACCTGCGGGTTCTCCGGCTGCGCCGAAAAGGCGAACTGGATCACCATCATGGGGGCCGAGAGCTCGCTGTACAGATCCGCGGTCCGTGCGGCCGTTACCAGTGGGCTGCTGAACGTGATCGCCTGGTTGGCGGCCTCGCTCACGGTTGTGGACGTCGTCTGCCAAATCTGGCTTTGGACGTTCACAAGCTTGTCGATGATTTCGTCTGGAATGTTCGGCATCTATTCTTCGATGGGATCGGTGACGGCGAAGACGAGCTTTCGGCCGCTGATGGCCGGTCGCCCGTAAAACTTTGGAACGTCGCCCACGAGCAGCTCGAGCTCGTCGGTGCTCTTGCGGGTGAGCTTCAAGAAGTCGCCTTCTTTGAGGTTGACCATCTCTTCGAAACTGAGGGTCGTGGAACCGAGGCGAATCTTGCAGTTCACGTCCGCCATGCTCACTTGGGTGCCGATCATTCGGCGGGCGGAGGGGCTGTGCTTGCGATTGGCGTTGGAGACCCACTTCTGGGCAGAGAGCTTGGCGGTGATCGGCTTGAGCACAAGATAGGGGATGCACAGGCTCATCGCGTTGCGCTGATGGCCGATCTTGACCTCGAAAAGGATGGTCACGACGATGTCGTTGGGCGGCGCGATCTGTACAAACTGGCTGCTGGTCTCAAGGCCTTCAATGCCCGGGTTGACGATCACGATGCCTTCCCAAGCGTTCTTGAGTGCCTGGAACATTCGCTCGATTCCGGTCTTGACCAGCGGCTTCTCGATGTCCGTGAGGTTGGTTCGGTTGATGGTGCGTCCGGGCCCTCCCAGGAGCCGGTCGATCATCGTGAAGACCAGCGCAAACTCCAGCTCGAGCACGGCCTGACCGGTGAGCGGAGGAAGCGACATGATGGTGAAAACGCTCTGGCTGATGCTGCGCAGATACTCCTCGTAGGGCACCTGCTCCAGCGAGATCAGATCGATGTTCACCGGCGTGCGCAGCATCGCTGAAAGCGACGTGCCCGCAAGACGGGCAAACGTCTCGTGCAGCATCTGCAGGGTTCGAAGCTGGTCCTTGCTGAACTTGTCGGGCCGGCGAAAGTCGTAGACTTCGTAGGAGACCTGGGGGCGGTTGCTGAGGCGCGCGGCGGGGGATGCGCTCGAAGCCCGGGCGGGATCGGGTTCGGGAGCGCTTTCGCCTCCGATCGAAGCGAGTACGGCTTCGATTTCGGACTGCGTCAGGATCTCGGGCAACTAGGTCTCCTCGATTCAGGCGTTTGCGGGGCCATCAGTATGGGTATCGGCAGTTTTGCCAGGGTCTGTATGGCCGGAGTCTGAACTGTTATAAAATCGGTGCCTTGGTGATCCCCCTTCTCATTGCCAGCGCATCGGCTCGAATCGACTCTGCCCATATGTCTGGCAGGCCAGCCAACTTCGCGATTGAGTGTAATGGGTCGCATAGCAGTCCTCGCTCCCGCCAAGGCGGGGGAGAGTCTGAGAGGGGGTGGACATTTTCGCGTTCCGACGAAGTCGAACTCGCTATCAAAGGAGCCTTTTGCCGCCTGGGTCTAGCTCCGGGGGCCAGCGGTATCGACGACGCTCTGTTAATGAGGAATCTTCGCTGCGCTTCGACGCGCGGTGATCATCCCCCTCTCTGGCTCTCTCCCTTCATGAAGGAGACCGTTGCATCGCATTTGGCCCTCGTGACTGATATTCAAACACGGCTAAAGCTAAGCCTCTCTGCGTCGCGAGAGAGGCCGGTGAGGAACCAACCGGGTGAGAGGGAAATCCGGTCTCTCAATGCTAAGGTCCATCAAGCCGAGGCCGATCATCGATTCCAAGAGCTCCTTTTTCGTGTTCTCCCTCGCCCCCGGTTCGCTTCGTTCAGCGACCCCTCCCGCAGCGGGAAGGGGTTTGGCTTTGGCGGTCACGAAAGTCGCTCGGCCACTTGTTGGAAAAGCAATGCAACAGTCTCGAAGGGCAAGAGAACTTGGCCAAGAGATCGTTCAGACACATGGAACTGTGTCGAAGCTGCGAGCTGCGGTACAAGGACGAGCGCTCGACAAGACGCTCCCCACGA
>DASZPA010000247.1:0-21347 GCA_035550555.1 Fimbriimonas sp. | reverse complement strand
ACTTGGGCCGGCGAAAGTTTAAAACATCAGCCGTGGTTCCCCGTCCCAAAGGACGGGGAAAGGTCAAGTCCTCATCGGCTCGTCATGAAGTCGGTGATCTCCCATTGGTCTCCAACTCGGCGCAAATGGATTCTCTGGTGGACGGTGTCCGTGGCATCGTCCTCGTCTCGAAGAACTTGGGTAGCCCTTACGACGGCGTTGTCTCCACTTCGGCGGACGCTATCGATGTGGAACGACTCACTGTCCGTGTTCTGCACGTTGTCCGAGATCATCTCCTCGAAGTCGTCGCCTTTGAGCGAGTACTCGTACCGGCCATCTTGGAAGATCGCGACTCGGGAGTCAGCGGGAATTAACGCGTCTGCGGCGTCCGCGTTCCCCTGGCCAAAGGCGTCCTGGATATCGTCGACAGCTTGGTCGAGGGCGGAGTCGCCTCGGTGGTAGGGAGCGCCTACGTCCCAAGAGTAGCCGTAGTCCGGAACGACGATGACTCTATCCGACGGCACATACGGTGGGAGCGACGGGTAGTAGTACCACGGAGACGGATAGCTGTCCGCCGCAAAGGGTGAGAAGAGATAGAAGCCGAACCGAAAGTGGTGGTCGTCAAACCTGCGGTCCCTTCGATACCCGTACCGCCAGTGGTCGCCATAACGGCGAGTGGTGCGCGGAAAACTTCCATGGACCCGTATGCGCGAGCTGCCGCGGTCGCGTTGGAAGTCTCTCTCCATTTGCGATCGGTTGTGGAAATAGTTGAAGGAGCTGCGACCTCTGGAGGTTCTTTGGTCCCGGTCCCGATCCCGGCGCTGGGCTTGGGCAGGAGCAGCCAGCCCCATCGTGACGACGGCCGCCGCCAGAGCGAGAGCGATGTTTGCGGATTTGGTTCTCATTTACGTCACCTCTAAAGCGGTTTGACGAGGAGCCTTCATTGCTTGGGCGTTTTCGCCATATGATTACGGTCACGGCCATCAGGCGGGCGCCTTTAGTCCCGCCCATACTCCAGGAAGCCAAAGCACGCTAGTGCGGACTCTGATAGGTGTTTCCCAGCACGTCCAGGAAGCTGAGTATCCCTGCGTAGTTGCCGCGGCCACCCGGCTGGTGATGCTGTCGATGCAGTCTGGGACTCGCCACGATCCTCGTAAACCAACCCCAGTCGAGCTTGAGATTCGAGTGGAGAAAGACTGTATAGAACCGTTCCAAGATCACTAACAGGGCGATCGGCTTCAAGTCGATGCCGAGGATCAAGGCAGGGAGATTTGCGCCGACGATGATCAGCAGGAAGTCGACGGGGTGTTGCCTCGAGCTCGCGCTCCATGTCATGTCCACCACGGTGTGGTGGACGCTGTGAAACTTCCAAAGGAGGGCCCATCGGTGAGCAAGACGGTGGAAGGAGTAGACCCAAATCTCGGCCATGAGCAGCGCGGCGGCCGCTTGCGACCAATAGGGCTGACTTCCGACCCAAGAGCTCCAACCGAGTGGGAGGCACTGCCTCACCAGGAACGCGATTTCATAGACGACGCCTGCAGCAATCCACAAGCCATAGGACTGATAGAACCACAGAGCGAAGAGGTCTCTGAACCTGGGTCGCTCCGCATTGTCACCTTCGACAAGCTCCTCGAGCGGCCAAAAGATCAAAGCGCTCACGGACACAAAGATGAGGCCGCCAACGAAGACTTGCGCGGTAGAGGCCAAGAGCTGTCGGCTGTCCATGACTCGGGCGAAAAGCCGTCAATAGGCAGTCACGACGTGAGTGACGCCGATCGCCATCGGAGCTGCGATAACGAGAGCGGCGAGGCCCGCCAAGAAGAGAAGAATGAGAAGTCTACGTCGATTCCGCACTGCTATTACGCCTCCATCAGATCGGTGGTATAGGTAACGAGCGGCGTTCGAGGTCGCTACGTTCAAGAATCTTGCCGGAAGGCGAACGATTGGGACTTCCGAATCATTGGGATGGCTTCCTCGTACGCATCTCCGCGAACAAGGCGGCGCCAGGCTCCTGCGACAACGGCAGGACTTATATGCGGGCTCCTGCCGACCTGCGTATGACATCGCACGTTCGGCGCTTCCCCACTCCTGTACAGGCCCTTCCTTGGATCGTGTGCAAGGACAGGCGACCGGCAGCGCCCTTCGAACGCCTCGCGCCTATCTGCGCGTCAATTTCAACGTGACGGCAAGGCGGCCGCTCGTTAGAAGAATCGCGTTCGGTGTAGGAGTTTTGGTCCTCGTCCTATTCGTGGGTGCGCGAACCGCTGATCCGTTCATTCGATGGAAAGCGATTCCAAGCTCAGTCATCGACAGCGAGGGTCGAGTCGGGCAGGTCTATCGCGCGCCGCATGGAAATCTCGCGATCGTCGTCTTCAAGAAGGGGCGGAAGCCGAGAGAGAGGAGTCTATTGGATCGCATCTTTACGCCGGCGCCCGAGGGGGATTCCACGTACCTCCAGTGCATTGTGAATCCAAGAAGGTTGACGGTGGGACATTACTTCTCCGATGAAGTCTTCATGGACGCCTACCTCAGCAGAATCGACGGCGACGGGTGGTCCGACGCAGGAACCCTTGGGACCGTAAAGCCGCAGGGCCCCGACAGTTACGTCATCTCAGATCTGAGCGGTTATCCGGTACTCGCCGGCTACACGATAAAGTTCCAGATCCGCGGCTAAACATCCTGCGCTCGCACGGCGGATGGACGCCGAGGATCGAACTCCGCTCCAACGCCCTTGGCTTCGAATAGATCGATCATCGCCATCATGTCGTTATGCTCCGCGTACCAATCTCGCTCGGCGCTCGTGATCGGAATGATCGACGAGACGACCGTTGCCTTTCCTGACGTGCAGCTGCACAATCTGTCCTGATCTAGCCTTGCGAAGCAGCAACGTGCGCTTGTGACCCGTTCGGTCCCCTGATTCAGGTGGTTACTCGCCTGTCCCGCCGCACTCAGGCGAGCGGCCTGCTTGGCTTCCCCTATAATCGGCAGTACCCAAAGGTAGGATGCCAAGGTGGCAAAACGTCCTAGCGATCGTTACATCAGATTCTGGGGACCTATTCTTGACGCTCTCCGGGACCTGGGCGGGTCAGGAACGCCGAGAGAAGTCAAAGATCGCGTTTTAGAAAGAGTGCACTTGCCGGCAGAGGAGCTGGAAAAAATCACACCGAAGTTGGGTCTAAATGCAGTTGAAAACGAGATTCATTGGGCGCGAGATCAGCTGAAGCGCGTTGGCCTCATAGACCCCTCAGTCCGCGGTATCTGGTCCTTAACGTCGCGAGGGAGAGCAACGCACCTTACGACTGAGGATGCCCGGAAGCTTCGCGCCGGTCAGCCAGGCTTCCTGGAGGACTTGGGAGCGCAGATCGACCATGACGAGGCACTTGTTCCTTCTTCCGAGAAAGAACCGATTGACTGGAGAGAGGAACTACTATCACGGATAGTGGATCTCACTCCCGCCGGATTCGAACGGTTGTGTCAACGCATTCTGAGAGAAGCTGGGTTTACCGAGGTTCATGTCACTGGACAAAGCGGGGATGGTGGAATCGACGGTAACGGGATTCTGCAGGTGAATGAACTCGTAACCTTCCGGGTTCTCTTCCAGTGCAAGAAGTATAGGGGAGCAGTAGGGGTCGGAGTGATTCGAGACTTCAGGGGTGCGATGATGGGGAGGACGGACAAGGGAATTATCTTAACCACCGGCTCCTTTACCACGGAGGCTGAACGTGAGTCAGTACGCGATGGGGCTCCACCACTTGAGCTGGTGAACGGGCAAAAACTGGTGACCCTAACGGAAAAGTTGAATCTTGGTCTTAAGCCGAGAACCGTTTACGACGTGGATGCAAAATTCTTCGATGAGTTCTCTTAGCATCGTGACCGGTTCATAGCACCCAAGAGTCACTGCAATTCCGGTGCAAGGCGATATCTTGGAGAACGCAGTGATCAAACTTCGTCGATAACTTCGTTCCGCCATAGCCGTCCTGGAATTTGTGTTTGTGTCCATCGGTTTGCTATTAGCCGGAGCTCCCAACCTACGGTTCGAGGCGCACGTTCCGGGTAAAGGTTGGGTTCGGTTCTACCAGTTCCAGCCCGAATTCCAAGGAACGCTCGAGCTCGATGGGCCCCATAACGTTCACCTGTGGCAACGGCATGACTTCGACTGTGTGGCAGGTCCCATGGCAGCGGCAGCCAAGTTCATCGTGCAGGGCAAGTTCATCATCCTGAGGGAAGGCGGCCCGGTGATCGGTCAGTCTGCGGCCATCGACCGGGAAGGGGCGAACACCACCGACATTGGGGATATTGCTTGCACTCGCTGCTTTCGAGTGGCCGACGGCCGGAACCTTTGGAACGCGCCGCTTTCCTTGGTCGGTACGGCGGTGGCCGGTGGACCCGGCGGCGCCTACTGGAGCATTCTTCCCCATCCAAGCGTTCGAAGGCCTTACTTTGTCGTCCTTCGCGTCGATGCCGGAACCGGCAAAGTGAAGGAACGCTGGAGGCTGCCTTATCGCGTCAAGGAGCCTGTCCTCTGGTCGCTGGCCAACTTCGAACACCGGTACCGGGTCCATCTCAGGAAGAACGGCTATGAAATCGTGGGTCTCCCGGATTCGAGGGGGGACCCACGCGTGGATCCCCTCGGGCAGCCCAAGGCAAGTCGCCTGAGCGCGGTGCGAAGATCCAGTCGCGGAACGGTTTTGCACCCCCTCCAAAAGGAAACAGCCCCCGATCCAGGGGGCGAAAAGTGAGTCAGGTGGCGCGAGCCCGGTTTGGCCGGTCGCGCTCAGGTGTGGGCTACGGCGCCGAATTGGGATAGAGGCGAATGTTTTTGAACGTCACTCGCTCGAACTTCCTCGCTTGCACCTCGACCATGGCGATGTCGGAGGGCCGGTTGTCACCGAACGTGAAAGCCCATCGCCGGTTGCCGGTAGACGAATCGATCTCACCCTTGTGAGGGCCGAATCCGGTTTGCAGCTGTTGCCCCTGGGAGTTCCAGGCCAGGAGCCGCACATCTTGGCGATCCAAGTCGCGAGAAAGAAGCACGTGCACCGTGCTGCCGTTGCGGTCATAGCGGTTCACCATGGCCGGCTTCCCGTTCAGATCCGAACCCTCTACACCAGAGCTGCGCTCGTCGGCGCTGATCGAGACGCGCTTGATAGTCTGGTAAGGAAGCGAGGCAATCGCGCAGTCGATGTCCACGGACTGAAGCTTCGACGGAACGGCCCACCGGTCGCGGTTGAAGGCAGTGGACCTATCCCGCAGATACTGCCCGATGCCTCCGTCATACTGCGCCTCGGGATGGCCCTTGATGCGATAGATCACGGTGTCGGTCACGCTCGGGTCGCAGTTGAGGTTGCTGATCACGTAGTTGAAGATCACGCTGCGCTCTCCAGCGGCCATCGATTGCATGTTGCCGAGGCCCATCAGGTCTTGGAAGCTTTCAATGTCCTGCCTTACTGCCGGTCCGCCGTCGGGCCTCCAAGTCGGGGCGCTCGGATTCTCGTCCAAGCTGACAAAAGCCAATCGAACCACGGCTCCCGTCTTGAGCCTCGCTTCGGCGACCGTTGGCCTGGCCTTCTCGAGGGCTCCCTCCGCGACCGTTCCAACTGCGAACGCCACGCCGCACAAGAAAAACATTGCGCCCACGCCTGCCGCGAGTCTGCGGCCGGGCTTCCTTCGATCGATACCTTTTGCCATGATTCTCCTCAAACGTGTGGCCACCCCGCCCGGACGCGCCATGGCGGTGGCCGGGAAAAGCCGTCCCTGCGCGGCCTCGGCCACGCTCAAAAGTTCGCCGGCATAGGTTGCCGGACTGACACCCGAAGCCAAAACTTCGTCGTCTGCCGCGCGCTCGGCTGTGGCCGCAAGGGCGGCGCTCAGCAGCCACATTGCCGGGTTGAACCATTGCGCGGCGCACAGCCAGGCCGCTCCCGTTTGCCATGCCCAGTCCCGTCGCTGGATGTGCGCCGTTTCGTGCAGGAGTGCCGCCGCGATCCGCCTCTCGGGCCAGCCTTGGGCTGAGAGAGGCAGCAGAATCAATGGCCGTATCCAGCCGTAAGTAATCGGAACCCGAAGCCGTGTGTCGCTCGCGATCAAGACCGGCGTCTTGCAAGATACGGACTGTTCGTACGGAGTGCTCGCGACGGTGCGGATGGCGCGATAGCCCGAAAGCCACCGGAACAGGCATCCGAATATCCCCAGCGCATAAATGGCCAAGCCCATCTTCAAACCGTCTTGCGTCGATGCCGAGGATTCGGCTGCCGGCCTTTGATTCGGCACGGCGACGCTGAAGATCCGGGTTTCGCGCGGCGCGATCGCACTCCGAATGGGCGCCTGGATCGGTTCCATGACGGCCGGAGCGGGCGCGCGCGAGAACAGCCCCATCCCCAACGGCATGAGCGCCACGGCGGCAAGCGCCACGCGCCAGACCAGATGTTTTGAGGACGCCGAGCGCCGGCTGAGCAGCAGCGCGCAAGCCAAGGCAAAGGCCACGATGGCCGCCGACTTGAGCGACCAGTCGGCAACGAAGATAAGGATGTCCTTCATTGATCCTCCTCTGCGGCGCGGTCGATCATCGCTCGAAGCTCCGCTATGTCTTGCTGGGTCAGATGTTCGCGCTCCTGGTCCAGAAGCGTCTCCACCGTGGCCGTAACCGATCCTCCAAAGAACGACCTCAGGAGCCTCTTCAGCTCGCCTATGGCCACGGATTCTCTGGGGTTGGCCGGCGCGTAGACGAAGCGCGATGGATCGCCCGAGTGAGTCAGATAACCCTTCGCCTCGAGCGAGCGAAGGATCACGCGCACCGCCGAATTGGAGGGTCCCCCGGGCAGCAGCTCCTCGAGCTCGCCCGATGTGATCGATCCGCGTTCGTACACCAGATCCATGATCTGCTGCTCCCGACGGCTCAGATTCCCGCTCAGCTTCACCGCACTATCACCTCGGTTTGTATATTAACTCAGGATTTCGGAGTTGCGTTTGTTTTTTAACGCATTTTAAGAAGCCCGGGAAGCACCGGAGCCGCGAGACGGAACGGCTAACCCGGATCACAAAGCACGGATAGAACGATATCGTGCTTTGCGGTCGCGAGCGGAACAAGGCCCCAATAGACCCTTCCGTCCTTTGAGACGGTCCCATTCGTCTGAACGACCTTCCCCGGAGCCTTGACAACATAGGCGAGTGGGACGAGCATTTGCATCTCTCCCGTCTGCGAGGGCTTCGACTTATCGACCTTGCCCAGGTCCTTGTAAACATAGATGTCGAGCAGGGATCGGGCGAGCTGCGTCTCTTGTTCCTGGGTGATGCCTGGTAACCAAGACTGCTTGTGCTCTTCCAAGAAGGCGGTCACCGCGTCCAACAGCTCTACTTTTGCCAGCTCCTTGTTGAGCATCGCCTTGACGATGTAGGGTTTGGGAGGACCCAACAGAAGCCCGTTCATCAACTCCGAGGAAGCCCCCGTAAGCGCCACGACGGTCTTTTGCGAGCGGTATGCAGGAGGCAGGGCCGCTCGAATCGACCGCTGATCCGCGAAATATTCTTCCAAGTTGAAGACGTTCGGATCGCCCAACCAGCGCAGCCGTTCGGTATAGAGAATCTTTCCATCGGCCTGCTTGCCAACGGAGACCTGACTGCTCACGAGGGGCTTGTTATTCTCGCCGACCACTTCCAGGTCGATCGGCTCCTTCGCTCCGGCGATTCCATCCCGAGTGATAGTCAGCTTAGGCTGATCTCCCTCCAGGGCCTTTTCGTACTTCACGCCGTCCTTTTCCGCTCGAAAATGAAAGTAAGCATTAAAGCCCTTTGAGCCGTTCAAACTCGACATTGTGAGCTTCTCTTGCCGCTGATAGGACCCATCGGCATGCAGTGTGGTCGTGACCATGACCCTGGCACATCCCGGGAGGAGTGCCAACGCCGTCACTAGAATCACGTATCGCCTCACTTGGAGCCCCCTACATGGGCGACGAGGTGCAGCTTGACGTCGCCATACGGAAGAGCCTGCTTGTAGAGAGACCAATAAACATGTCCGTCGCTCGTTACGGTTCCGTTGGTCTCCACGACTGCTCCTGGCGGTTTCACAACGAACAGCAGGCTTGGCTCGTCGCCAGGCGCTCTGGCGCCCATGGAGTTGGCGCTCGCGTCGTGCGGCTTGTCCGTGCCTTGCGCCAGCTTGCCGAGGTCCTCCTGATTGAGCTTGAGAAGGGATTCCATCACTTGACGGCGTTCATCGTCGCTCATGTCCGGGAAGATCTCCTTCAGAGGTCCTTCGATGTTCTTCTGCAAAGCGTCGCTCATTTCTATCTCGAACAGGTCTGGTGTGCTGACGGCATCGAGAATGTGCGGATAGGGCGGACCAAATAGGGTTTGCAGTAACACCTTTGCCATGGCACGGCCGACCTTGTCCTCATACTCCTTGGTTCGGTAGCGATCGGGCAGAACCTTGTCCAGGATGGCTGACATGGGCTTGACCGACCCGGCGGCAACATCTTGCTGGGGGCCCAGCCAGTGGATCGTCTCGTCATAAGCAACGTCCCCATCCGCCAGCTTCTGAACGACGACCTGGCACTGAACAATCGGCTTGTGGCTCTGGTCGTTCAACACGATGTCGGCAGGCATCGGATGGCCCGCGCTTACCCGGCGTGAGGTGGTCAAGATCGGCTCCTTGTCGTCTTTGCCCAGCCGATAGGAGACGCCGGGATGGTTCTGCGGAAGGTAAAAGGTTCGTTGGAAATCTGACAGGCTCGGAGAGCTGCCTTCACCCTGCGAGTACCGGACCGTCCTCACAAACGAGCCGTCGCTCTCGATCTTCGTGTAAGCCGTAACGCTCTCACAGCCGCTCAGCACACCGGTGAGAGCCAGCAAGGCTAAGAACAAACGCATCGCTAGGGAGACTATACAGGAACAAGCGCCCGGCGCCGGCGAAGAGAGCCCTGCTCATCGGGGAGGGCTGGCATTGATCGGACGCATGCCGGAGAACCGGATGGTCGCCTGGACCAGCAACGACTTTCCGCTGCGGGTTTGTTGCTCGATCGACAGATCGAACATGCCTGCCGACAACGGGCGCTCGATCCAAACAAGCTCGAGGAAGCGGGGCAGGTCGGGAGTGACGACGCTTGTTGCTTCATCCGCCAAGGATGGCGCACGCAGCAGCACGAGCCGAGGGTCCCGATGAACCCGGAGCGCTGGATAGAACAACCTGCGGATGAGCGGGCTCGGCAGTTCCAGGTAGGCGGCCGCCTCGCTCTGCGAACTGGCCATGCGCGTGATGTAGTGCACCGTTCCTCCCTGGCGCATGGGAGGAAGGCTCAGCCCTTGGGAGTAGTCGGGCAGCCAGAGCCGGAAATGACGCGCGACGAGCCGGTGATAGGCGTACCAGCCTGCGGCTGCAAAAGCCAAGCCAGCAGCGAGGACGAGGATCCCCCAATATCGCACTTTCGCCGCCAGCGTGCCGGGTCCTTCCGGCAAAACCACTGCCTTGTCGAAGTTCACATCAAAGGCTTGCTGGCCGAGGAGCGGGTTGGACGCATGATCGAGCACCGCCAGCCTCAGCGTTGCCGCCGTCGAATCGGCCGGAGCGCGACCGAGGCTGAGCGCCACCGAGTTCCGGTCGGCAAGTCTGAAAGGCTTGGAAGCGACGTTGACGTGGTCGCCATCTAGCCGGACCTCCGCCTGCCTTCCTCTCAGTAAGGAGGGCGGCTGAATTACGGCGGCAGGCGTATTTCCGCGCCGGAACACGCTGGAGGACGCGAGCGCGCGAACCGGCTCGTACTTGGCCACGGCGGCCGCCGTGGTTGTGGGTGTGGCGCGGAAGGCGGTGATGACCACCTGATCTCGGTATTCGCCAAAGCCCCGCGTCAGCAACGGCTGCGGCTGCCCATTGGCGTCAGTGAGACGAACGAGCTGCGTGAACTGCCGCTGTCTTTGCTGCAGCCTTTGTCTCACGTTCGCCGAGAGATGGCGGCTGAGCGTGGAGTCTTCGAGAACCATGCTGCCGTCGTTCATCTGCGCATCGTTCAGGAGGATGACGTACGTTTGCTGAACGCTCATGTGTTCGGAGACGGCTGCCGATCGCACACCCAACGGCATGGCCCAGGCCAAGATATTGAGCTGAGTGCGAAAAGGGGGATGCAGCAGCTTTCGAAATCTCGCCTTGGTGGCCGAGGAGCTGTGAAGAGCGCCGACCCGCATATAGTCTTGGCCCAGGTCGGCATATCTCAGTCTTAGATACGCCGAGGCCGCCTGAGACTGACGATCGATACCGTAGTAGAGCACGCTGAGAAGGTCCCGGCCCTTTCGATACCAAGGCTGGTTCGGAACTTCCGATCCCCGGTCGAACAGGAGGCTCGCCAAAGCGTCCTCGGCGCGCCGCAGTGCCGCCCGCTTGGCGCCGGGAGGCGTCGGCTTCTGACTCGTCGCTTCCATGGAGAAGCTGGAATCCACCAGAACGATGAAGTGCCGGGGACCGTCTGGAACCGAGAACCCGGAGACTTGCGCCCATGCGCCGACCGTGGCCGCAGCCCAAAGACCGACGGCCACCCACCCGCGCATCCTTCAAAGGTAGCACGGGCCGAGGAGGGTGCTTGGGCCATCCGTCACAAACGCCCAGCTCCACCTGCCATAATCTCCGCTCGGAGAGGTCGCATAGTGGTCTAGTGCGCCGCACTCGAAATGCGGTGAGGCGCAAGTCTCCGTGGGTTCGAATCCCACCCTCTCCGCCAGATCCTTAAATGCCCCACGGCTAGACCTCATGGCCCGTTCGTGCCAATGGTGCATCATGTCCTGTGATGGCCATCGATGTTGATGAGGCTGTGCCTACCACGGAGTACCTGCGGGGCGCCGAATCGGGGTTCTCCAAGTTCCGGTGGACCATTTGCGCCCTGATCTTCTTCGCTACCACGATCAACTATATGGATCGGCAGCTCTTTTCGCTGCTTGTTCCATTCTTTGAAGACGATCTCAAGCTCGGTCCGACCGATCTGGCCCTCATCAATGTCTGCTTCATCGTTCCGTATGGCCTGATCATGATCTTCGTCGGCCAATACGTCGATCGTGTCGGCATCAAGAAAGGCCTGGCCAGAATGTTCACGCTCTGGAACCTCGCGTCCATGGCACATGCCCTCGTGAGGAATCTGGCCGGCTTCTGCGGAATACGTCTCCTCCTTGGAGTGGGCGAGTCGGGCATGTTTCCGTCGGCGATCAAAACCATGACCGAGTGGTTTCCTCGCAAGGAGCGGTCCTTCGCTACAGGGCTTTTCAATGCGGGGGCGAACGCCGGCGCGATTCTGGCGCCCTTACTCGGGGTGGCTCTTGCCCAGGCATATGGCTGGAGAACCTGCTTCCTGGTCACCGGCGGCGCGGGCATGATCTGGCTGATCTTTTGGAACCGCGATTACCGGCCCCCCGCCGAGCATCCGCGAGTCTCACCGGCCGAGCTGCGGTACATCCAAAGCGATCCGGACGAGCACCAAGACCCGATCAGCTATCGGCAGCTTTTCGGTATCAAGCAGATGTACGGTCTTGGCATCGCGAAGGCGCTTACCGACGCGCCGTGGTGGTTCTATCTCACCTGGATGCCCAAATTCCTGGTGGACCAGTTCCATCTGAGCGTCGGATTCATGGCGTTGGCGATCCCGGTCATCTACATCATCTCCGACATCGGCTCGGTAGCCGGCGGCTGGTGCTCGTCCAAGCTGATCCATGCCGGATATTCGGTCGGGAAAGCCCGCAAGCTGACGATGCTGATCTGCGCGTTGGCTGTACTTCCGGTCATGGGCGTGGGTCTGTTGGTCGACGTGCCCACTTTTGCTGGGATCGCTTCGGTCTACTGGGCGGTCGGAATCGTCGCCTTGGCCGCAGGAGCCCATCAGGGCTGGAGCTGCAACCTCTTCACGCTGGTTTCCGACACGGTCCCGAAAGGATCGGTCGCCGTCGCCGTCGGCGCGATCAACGGCTTTGCGATGGTGGGTGTATCGGCACTTCAGTTCTTTGTCGGCTGGACCGTTCAGGTCACGAACTCGTACACCCTTCCCTTCATCGTCGCCGGCAGCTTGTATCTGATCGGCCTGGCGGTCATCCAGCTTTTCATGCCCGAGGTGAAGCCAGTCGCCCCGACTCGCCAGGCAAGGATGTCCTTGGTTCTTGCAGGGGCCATCGTAGTGTTGGCATTCTTGGCGGCGCTCCAATACACAGCCAACCGCCCGCCCTATGCGTCGCTCGCCGACTACGAAGCCACACGGGGCAAAGAGCTCCACGCTTCACCCGCGGGTATCGAGGGACCTAAGGCCTCGGTCGGATGGATGCAAGCCCAATGGTTCCTCTGGAAGCCCGACGGCGAGCCGGCCAAGACTGAGCTGGTGAAATTCGACACCCACGGCCATCCCTTCATTGAACCGAAGGGCATCAAAGCGTCGAAGTACAAGGGCCCAACGCCGGAGCAGGTTTCGGCGTCGTTCAAGAGCTAGAATCCATCTATGGCGTGGACGCGAGATGAGTTGGCGCAGCGGGCGGCTCGGGAGCTTCGGGATGGGTTCAATGTAAACCTGGGCATTGGCATCCCTACGCTGGTCGCCAACTACATCCCCGAAGGCATGGACGTGGTGCTGCAAAGCGAAAACGGAATGCTCGGCCTCGGCCCATTTCCTTACGAAGGCGAGGAGGATCCGGACCTGGTCAACGCCGGCAAGCAGACTGTCTCGGAGATTCCGGGGACCAGCTTCTTCTCGTCAGCCGATTCGTTCGCGATGATTCGAGGCGGCCACATCGACCTCTCCATCCTCGGCGCCATGGAAGTCTCGCAGGAGGGCGATTTGGCCAACTGGATGATCCCCGGGAAGATGGTCAAGGGCATGGGCGGGGCGATGGACCTTGTGGCGGGAGTCAAGCGTGTCGTGGTCGTGATGGAGCACACCAACAAGGCCGGCGAGTCGAAGGTTCTGAAAGAGTGCCGCCTCCCGCTGACCGGAAAAGGAGTCGTGGACTTGGTCATCACCGACTTGTGCGTCTTCGAAGTTTCAGACAAAGGCCTGGCCTTGATCGAGCTGGCTCCGGACGTAACCATCGTCGAGATCCGGCAAAAAACGGAAGCCGACTTTTACGAGGCGGTCAGCGTCGGCCACTGAATCTCAACACCTTGATCTCGCAGCATGTGCTGAAATTCCTGAGTAAGCGATAGGTTGCCTGCCACTGCTTGGGGCTCGGTTGACCTGGCGATACAGAACCCTGCCAACAAGCCGGCCGCCTCTCCGACATTCCACTCCACGGGGTGCAGACGATAGCAGCCGTTGGTAATGTGCGTGGTCGCGATGTTTTTGCAGGCCGGCAGCAAGTTTCGGGTTCGAACCGGGATCAGTGAACCCAGGGGTATCTGGAAAGGAAGCGTCGCAAGATCGATGTAGGCATCGCCGCCTGTGCTTGGGTGCAAGTCGATGCGGTAGCTGCCGATACCGACACTGTCCGGCATCGCTGGAGCGCGATCCATACCCGGGTGCTCGTCTGCCGAAACGTCTGACTCCTTCACGGTTCGAAGCGAAGCGATCCGGCGGGACTCGCGAATGTAAGGCGTCAAGGCAAACCCATCCTCACTGCCCATCATAGAAGGAGCCAAGAATAGGCCGGGATAACCCTGCCTGCCGTCGGGGCGGGGACATTCGGTTTGAAGCCAATAGAGGAGGCTGAGTGAGAGCTGCTTTGCGTCGCTCAGTCTTTGCCAGCGAAGATCTGGCGAGACATCGACGATCTCGCCCACGAAATAGTCATTTTGCGGCCAGTTGACGATGGTGACCGGGTAGCCGTTCGGCGGATCGAACTGGGTTGGCTCGTAGATCTGGCGGTACTTGAACCAGCATCGCCAGCCGGCTGAAAAGAGTGGGAGGGGCGGCGTGCGTGGGTGGTTCGTCTGGGGATCGAGGTCTTGCAAAGCCAGCAGCGGTCCGGGCCAGAACTCTGGTTGAAAGCTTCGCCACCGGTCGTACTGCTCGGGCCGATCGACTACGCGGTGCGAACCCTCGTCGTGCCCCATTGCGAAGACCCATGTGAGGGCCTGATGGTTGCCAGGACTCGCTGCTTGAGCCGCATGGGCTTCGTCCGAAGCTTCAGCGCCCGTCACGAATTCAGTCCGGGTAATGGGCAATAGATCTCCCAACTCCGTGGCGTCTAAGAAGTATTTGGCTTGCACCGCTGTTTGGCTGCCGGTCTCCAGGTTCCACAGAACGACCGACTCGACACGATCACCTTCAACGGAGGGGGCGATCCTTGGGTCGGCGAGAGGCGGGCCGGAGAGTTGGGCGCCACCGGAAGCGATCGTCTTCAAGAGCACTGTCAGATTGCCGGCGGAGATCGCCGGCTGAAGCATTTCGGCCAAGACCTGCCAAGCGACGCTTGGCTCGGCGCACAGGTTGCTCACCCAGCCGGTTCCAGGATTGAATGTTGGATTGGCCTGTACGGCCGCCGACAAAGACCGATTCGTTCGATAGAACTGCCGGACACGGTCTCGGTACACCCGGTAACGAGCAGTACAGCCGAACTGCTCGATCCATCGGTGCTCGTCGGGTGGAACGCCTTGCGAAGTGAGTTGTCCGCCAACGCAGTTCGTTTCTTCGGTAAGAACAACCCGTAGGCCGAGCGAACTTACGGCGAGGGCCGCAGCAACTCCCCCGGTCCCTGCTCCCGCGATCAGCACGTCGCAATCGATCTCTCGCAAAGCCAGGCAAGGCTACTCGAAACCGCTTCAGATTAGAAGAACTTGCGGACCCACCGCCAAAGCAGTTCAAGCAACTTGAACGGCAACTCGATGAGGCACATGATGACCGCCTCAATGAGAAAGTTCAGGATGAAATCGATAAGACAGCCAATCATCGTCTAGGAATCTTCTTTCTGAACTTAACCGACTTAGAATCCTTGGGTTCTTCCACGTTTAACAACCGTCCCTCAAGCGCAAGCATGTCGAGGAGAGCAGCCAAGATCTCCAGAACCCACATCTTTCAAAAGCTAACGGACGCCGCGTCCTCATCCAGCACACCCTGGGACCATCGACTCAGCGCAGGTACGATCCGAACATGCGTGGAGTCGTTGCCGCCGTCCTCTCGTTCGCCGCTTTACTCGTTCAAGGCCAGGAACGGATCAGCGACGTCATCTACCTCAAGCAAGGCGGATGCGCTTTTACGATGGACGTGTTCAAGCCGAAGACGCCGAATCACAAGGCCGTCGTGTGGATGGTCAGCGGTGGCTGGTTCTCCAACCATAACAACATCGATCCGATGCTCGCCAAAGCGTTCACGGACCGCGGCTTTACCTTCTTCGAAGTCGTGCACGGCTCTCAGCCCAAGTACACCATTCCCGAGATTGTGCCGATGGTGCGACGGGCTATCAGGTTCGTGCGTTTCAACGCGTCCAACTATGACGTCGATCCAAAAGAAATCGGCGTGTCGGGCGGCAGCGCAGGCGGTCACCTGTCGCTCGAGATCGGAGGGTTGGGCGACGATGGAGATCCGAACGCCAAAGATCCTGTCGACAAGGTCAGCAGCCGTGTGCAAGCGATCGTCGCGTTCTTTCCGCCCACCGATTTCGAGAACTGGGGCCGAGACAACTTCACGCCCCTGGACGCCCCACAGATGTCCATCTTTCTACCGGCATTCGGCGTGACGGCGCAGACTCCGAAGGACGTCCGGCAAAAGATCGCACATGACACGTCACCGATCATCCTCGTCAAGGCCGACTTTCCGCCGACACTTCTTGTCCACGGCGATGCCGACACGCTTGTTCCGGTTCAACAGTCACAGAAGCTAGACGCCTTGTTCGAGGCCCTCCACGTCACCCACAAGCTCATTGTCGTTCACGGGACCGGACACGGCGGCGACACCTTCGTCAAGGGCCTGCCGGACGCGATCAACTGGTTCGACTCCAATTTGAAGGCGAAGTCCTAGACTGTACGCCTGTAGCCGCGACCTGGTTCTTGGTCGCGTGGAGCCTCTCATCAGCTCTTAGGCATGTTTGAACCGAGGAGTCTTTCGGGGGTTTACGCGACCCCAGGCAAGCTCGCGGCTACATTCGGATAGTGGCTGGATTCACCGGATCGAAAGTCTTCAAGATTGGATAAACCTGACCGGCGGAGAAGCCCTCGCCCATGAAGCCCCAAGCCATCGCTCCGTCATCGCTTTCCGGTTCCAGAATGTGAAACGCCAGCAGACCGAGCGGTTGGGCGGTCCGCACCAAGTAGGCGCCTGACGAAGCCTCCTGGGTGACAGGCGAAAAGGAGCCATTTAGCTCCATCAAGCGGTGGCCTTGGAACGGCCGACCGGCAATCTTCACCTCCGAGATCGTGAATTGTTCTCCAGCGAACTTCCAAGGCGAAAGCAGCTTTTCGACCACGATCCCATGCTCCCTAAGCAGCGCGACAGTCTTCTCCTCGCTCGGCGGAATCAGATAAGCCGAAGGAAACTTGGCGGTCTTTGTTGCTTTGAACCGATCGTAAATCGGCATCCGGACCTTCTCGATGGCAGCCGGCCGAGAGGTGGGATCAGGCCGCACGAGGGCTTTCTTTTCGAGCAGAGCGTCCTCTTCGCCGCGGGACGCGAACTCGAATCGAACTCCCAGGGGCGGCGCCGAGGCCGGGTTGAGTCCCCATTGGACAACTTGGGCATCCGCATCTCGTGTGGTCTCCATCACGGCGCGTGCGTGATCGGCAACGTATTGGAGGATAGAGGTCACGAACTTATCCGTCACCGAGACTCGAGCCTTGAACGGAATGTAGGTGGTAGCTTCGGACAAGACCGATAGCCGGTTACGGAGGCCGACGTAGTTGGTCCAGTAGCGGCCTTCCTGTCCGAAGGTGTACCAACCCACCTTTCCATTGCGGCGCTCGGTATTGCCGTAGTCGAACAGCGGGAGTCCGTACTTGTCTTGGATTTCGCGTCGCACGAACGGAATCATCTGGTCGCGGTCCAATCGCATGATGCTTTGCAGCGTGTTCGGATTCAGCGGCGGCGAGTAAGTCAACTCCCAGCCGTGCCGCGTGCCGTCGGTCGTGTGGAGGTCCAGCATCACGTCGGGGTCCCAGGTGTTGTAGATGTCTTCGATCGCGCCGCGGGCTTCGGGCGACTCAGCCTTGATCGCGTCGCGGTTCAGGTCGAGGCCCTGGCCATTGGGTCGCAGCCCGACCATCGCGGGTCCATCTTGCTCGGGCCTGTTGACGGCGACGGGCCCGAACTTCTCGTTTCCGTCGATGTTGTAGATCGGCGCGACTAGCAGGACCATCTTGCCAAGGAGTCCTTTCGGCCCCTCCTGAAGAAGTCGGCGGAGAACGATCATCGCCGCCTCTTTGCCCTCGACTTCGCCTGCGTGGATGTTGGCCTGGATGTAGACGATCGGCTTCCCAAGCCTCCTCGCCTGGGCAGCAGAGGATACACGCGGGAACGAAGCGATGGCGAGCGGAATCTCCTTGCCTTCCGTGCTCTTGCCAATGTTGGTCACCCAGATCGGCGCTCCTGCGCTCTGAAGGTCGTGGAGAAAGCTCACGACGTTTTCGTAGTGCGAGGTCTCCTTGTAATCGGTTCTCTCTGCTCGCGTGAGGGGCCAAGTTTGGGCGATCGCGGAAGGCGCGAGACAGGCAAGAAGGGCGAGACAAAGCAACCGCATGTCCGCGATGTTAACCGTGAAACGAGCCTAATTGCTAGGAACGGGTCATGAACTCGGCCATCTGACGAAGCTCGGCCGCTTCCGACTGCGCCAAGTGATCTCGCACGGCCAGCCTGTCCGCTTCAGACTTGTTCTGATTCAGCTTTCCCTTGGCCTCGAGCCGCGTCACCTGCATCTTGAACGCAACCAAGCCACCCAGTCTCGACTCGAGATACTCGTCGCTGACAGATTCAGGTTGCGAATCCCTTAGGTGAGGATCGTAAAACGCCAGCGCCGCCTGAAGATGGCGCAGCTTTTCCTGAGAATCACCTACCAGTGCGGGCCTACCATAGGCGTGAACGGTTACGTAGTTCCAAGTCGGAACGTTGGGCCGAGTGACATACAGAGAGGGCGACACATAAGTGTGAGGTCCCGAGAAGATCGCCATGACGTCTGTGTCGCCGTCAAATGAGCGCCAGTGCGGGTTGGCTTTGGAAACGTGTCCTGCCAAGACCAGCGGCTCTTCGGAGTCGACCAGAAGCGGCAGATGCGTCGCGGTTAGACCGGAAGAACTATTGCTCACCAGAATTGCAAAGCTGTTCGCCCGGAGGACTTCCAATATCGTGGTCGAGTCTTCGATCCGAAACGCTTCCGGCAAATACATGGGGTCAGTTTATTCGGGTCCTTCGCTCTATTCCGCAGAGTTTTGCAACCCGATTTCAGAAAGCCGATCTATAGTTACGGCATGGATCGTCTTAGGCACACCATGACCCAAGAGGAGGCCGAGCAGGTTGTGCAAGAGCTGCATCGCGTGAAAGATCCCTTGGCCATCGAGGTCTCCACTGCGGAGGTTGCCGAAGCGCTCCATGTGCCGGAAAGCGAGATCATCGAAACCTTGGAACGGATCCGTCTGGACCGACTGAGATCCCAGGACACGGAAAAGAAGCTGAAGGGCCGCAACCGGGAGGCGATGGTCTGGGGCGCGACGTTCGTTGGCGGTCTCCTCATCGCTTCCATGATTGCCGCGGCCGTCTTTCTCTTGAAAGCTCCCTCAAACGGAGCTATCGAAGCGGCGCCGTCAGTCTCCATGACCGCCGCCGAACCTGCGGTCGCCACGGGGACTACCACTTCTGCATCGATGGCCCCGGCGCCCGTTGCCGCAAGCGCCGCCTCTGCCGAAGCCGTCCCAACAGCCACAGTTGGCCCCCGGTCGAGATCATAACGATGCCCACAGAGAACCTGATGCACAGTCCGGTCGCGGATCCGTCGCCGGCGATGTCTCGTGAGGAGGTAGAGCAGGTCGTCCGCCGCCTTCACGATAGGAGCGTTGGGGAAGCGGGCCAAGCGACTGCTTCGGACGTCGCGGAGGCGCTTCGGCTTCCTGAGAGAGAAGTGTTGGACGTTCTGCGGCAGATACGGGGAGAGCAGCGCCTCAGTAAAGAAGCACGGCAGGGCAGGAAGCGTGAGGCGCGCATCTGGTTGATGACGTTCTTCTTGGGGCTCCTCCTCACGGTCGCCCTGATCGGAGCCGGCTCAGCCATTTCCCGTGCCCACTATCGACATCGGACCAGCCTCAATCTTCCGCCGCCCACGCCTCTTCCGCCTGCGGAGAGCGCCGCGCCTCAAGGCCCGCTCAAATTCACGATGGACGGCCAAACGGCCATATCGCAAAGCGGCGACGTAGACGTGAACGAGTTCTCCCAGCGGGCGCTTACCCAGTTCGACCGGAGCTTCTACAAGAATCGCACGCGGAGCCACCTGACGGAAGCGGAAGACCAAAGGATTCTCAACAACACCCCCGACGGGAGCCTCGACGTTCCCGGAATTCAGTTCGAGCCGGTGTACCTGGACCAGTACAGAGGGCACGACGTCCCCCTTCAGAACCTCTCACTCCCCTACTACATGGGCACGAGCGGAACTGTCGACAAAGAAGTCCGAAACGAGCGCTTGAACCGCTTAAAGCTCATGTTGCTCGGCAAAATTCACGAGGCGCCAACTCCTGCTGGGAACCTGTAGGCGTTTATGCCCAGTTGTTAGCCGGGTACGAGACGCAAGAATTCTGCGGCGACGAAGTCTGTCAGCCAGACTCCATTCTTCGAACAGTAGAACGTGACGCCGGTCTGCGCCATCGCTTGTGCGTCGACTTCGAAGATGACCGGTTTCCCGCGCCGTTGGCCTACAAGTCTCGCTGTGTCAGTGTCCGCAGACAAATGAACGTGGTGCCGGTCCATCTTCTTCAGCCCTCCAGTCAGAATGGAGTCTTTGGCCCCTTCGTGAGTACCGTGAAAGAGCGTGGTAGGCGGTTGCACGGGCTCGAGTTGGAGATCGATATCAATGCTGTGCCCTTGGTTG
The DNA here is from genome assembly GCA_035550555.1 of Fimbriimonas sp. Lineage (GTDB taxonomy): Bacteria > Armatimonadota > Fimbriimonadia > Fimbriimonadales > Fimbriimonadaceae > Fimbriimonas. The sequence continues at coordinate 1,421 of DASZPA010000247.1, read as the reverse complement.
GCGCGAATCCGGCAGCCTGTCTCTTCGAACGAGAAGCGCTGCTTGTCGCTGGTCGTCACCAAGTAGTCCAGGTCCGCGCGCGAAACGGAATAGCCCCGACGCATGAGCGCCCCCAGTAGTTCGTCGACCATGACCCAGCCTCCAGGTTCTGGCTCCAAATCGAGCAGCTCAGGTTCGTGACGAAGCACCTTGGAAATGAACCTGCTTAATTGCTTGAGCTGGGCCGCGTCCTGCCGCACGTTGGCAAATCGACCGCTCATGGGTCGTAAACGCGCTTGGCGATCTCGGCTTGGGTGAGCGGCTCTCGCGACTTGACCAGCCGCTCGCGGTGATCGTTGAAGGTGCAGATGCTGCGCAAGCCGAAGACCTGAGCGACGCTCACGGCGAGGTCCCACTTCTCCGGATTGAGCTTGCCGTCTAGGCAGCGCTTGTTTTCCTGGTCATATCTGGGGCAGTCTCGGCAGTACACTAATTGATTCCAAATGCCGACGGCTCTTCTCTTTCTTGGTCTGCTTGCGGCCTCGGCGCCCGTACCTCACTATACACTTACGCTTGACGGAGACCACTTTGTGATCGGCCGAGAGGGACGGCTTACGAACGTTCCCCTGGCAACCCAAGCTCCCGCCGACCCGCAGTTCGTCGCTTACCGAAGAGATAACGTGTTTGCCGTGTGGGACAAGCGCGGTCTCACGGTGCGAAAGGGCGACACGGTCCGCAGCACCAAATTCACCGACCTTGCGCTGTCCTCGGACTTGCTGAGCGATTCGGAAGTCCGCCACAACCGTGAACTGATCCAATCGGGGCAGCGGCGCGCCGCAGCCGACGCGCTGTCCGGCTCCAAGAGGCTCGGGCAGCGGGTGTTTTTCTTGGTCCGGTGGGATGACTTGAAAGGCAAGCCCTGGTTGGAGGTTCTGGTCGAGGTCGATCTCCAGGACCGGACTCCGAGGCCGAAGATCGTAGGGCGATTCGATGGGTTTTCCACCGCGGAGAAGCCTCTGGACGACTGTCTGTTCCTGCTGCCCGCGGGTATCGCGACCGCTACCAGGAGGGAGAACGATTGGGGCATTGCCACTTACTCGTTTACGACGCGTTCCTTCGACTTCGTGAGCATGGGAGATCAGCTCGTTTCCTGGTCCCCGTCCGGGCTGTACACTCAGAAAACCTCCTATGGCACTCTTGTCGGAGGCCATATCGAGGCTGCAACCCTGGCGCCTGACGTGCTCTTCGAAGATCGGGGGACGGCCACATGGCTTGATGACGATTCGCCGTGGATCGCCTGCCTCCACCTCCCAACCGGCTTCGTCATGCGCAACTGCGAGACCGGCGCCGAGCAGAGCATTAACGAGCGGGCGACCCTGAAGAGGGTCGGCGCCAACCTGTTGGCTTATATTCCCCAGGAGCGGCCGGAGCACGCGGTGCTA
>DASZPA010000246.1:0-7130 GCA_035550555.1 Fimbriimonas sp. | reverse complement strand
TCCTCGCCGCCGAACTGCACATCACGGCGCAAGAGTACCAGGGAGCAAAGCGCCTCCTACAAGAGCTGGACGTCCTCGAAGAGAGGAAGTTCCAGGGGAAGCCCGTCTTGGTCGAGAAGGTCCAGCGTCTCGACCACGCTGCCAACTACGAACGTCTCGGGGAAAGCTGGGAGCTTGCGAAGAACAGGTCTCATAAGGAGCAGGCACTTGTTCACTCTCTGGACTCGATCATCCTCATGCCTGCGATACCCAAGGATGTCACGGCGCTCGCCGATCTTTCCGCGGACGACCTCGAGGCCGTCCTTGAGTTGGCCAAGAATGCGGCCGTCCTCGACTCCGTAAATCCCTCTCGTCTTTTGTACTCGCCCTTGCTGTGGGATATTGACCCGAAGAAGTTGACGAAGATTTCGCCGACGCTAGATAAGAGCAAATTCAAGGCTCTGATCGATAAGGTGATGAAGAAGCCCGGAAGCGACCTGTCGGGTCACTCGGATCCTGTGGCAGCGCAAGTCGTCAGTGCCGGTATCCTCCCGACCTACAACGTGAAATCGTCGGGCAAGGAAAAGAAGTATTCCTTCGCTCCTTACGCCGGTGCTCTCCTGACCTCTGCCGCCCAGAAGTCGGTCCTTGAAAAGGCCAGAGCCATCGTGGCGTGCCTTCGCTTTGGCAACGAAGCCGCGTCGATCACGAAAATAAGATCGCCCGGGGCGATCCTCTACGCCCTTTTGGACGCAACTCGAGGTCATCGCGTCGGATATCACTCTGAACTTAAGGAACAGTACGGAATGCTGGTAAAGAAGGGCATCGGCCGCATTGAACAGGCCGGAGATAGGTATGCATTCGTCCTGATTCCGACCGAAGACAATCTTCTGGCCTGTCGTCTGGCGACTGAACTCATCACGAGCGGCCAGGTTCTCGGTGACAAGGACCCCCTCAGCGCACAGGCCGCTCTTCACCTAGTAAGCGGCGAAATCTCGCATCCAATACGGGAGGTGAGCGTTGCCAAGAAAAGGCGCCCGGCACGGGCAGATGACCTTGCCGGCATCGTCGAAGCTGTCCGACAGGTCCAGTAGGGAGAAGTTCGTGGTGACCGCGGCTGAGTCCGATCTGGACTTTGGATTGAAGCTCAAAACAGCTGCGGCTTTGTCCGCCAGCGGATACTCGTGTCGCCTCAACGTCGCTCTCTCCGCGGTAGGCGACATCGGCCTTGCGGACGTTACCGACATCGACGTCCTTGCAATCGGCAGAGATCTTACGTTCACCCCGCGTCTAATCTGTGCGAGCTGCAAAGCTGGAACCAACGTTGGAGTGGCAAAGGAACTGTTCTACGTCCGCGGTGTTCTCGACTATGTGAAAGGCGATGAGGGCGTCCTCCTCCTCAGTGCAAAGGACTTATCACCGCATCTTCGTGAACTGGCAGGAACATTGTCGCTGCTCGTTTTGGCGAAAAGCGAAGTCGACTCGTGGTGTGGCTCTTTAGTGAACGGTGTCAAGCCACCGGGATACTTTGAAACGGCCGCCTTCCGAGAATATGAGAAGGCTCGACTAGCTATTCCGCCGTCCGCGAGTATCGCGTCGTTTCTCAAGGCAGATTACTGGTTCTACCGAGACTTTCGAAACGTTCAGAACCTTATCGGCCACCTGAAGAAATACGGACCACAGATGGATGGGACGAGTTCGCTCCATGTGACACAGTGTCTCGACATCGCCTGGCATTTTTCTCAGACAGTGCTCGATCTCTGTCTTAGCGTGCAGCGGGGCGGATCATCGCGTTTGATCGAATCCGTCAACTCCTACTTGTTTGGAGGACGAACGAGCTACAAGGCTCGTAAGGACCTGCTGGCGAACGTCTCACAATTGCTGACCAAGACAGGGATTGCACGACCGAACGCCATGCCGTCGCTTGATCCACCATATGCGTCGGCTCTAGCTGAACTCGTCGTGCGCTTTCTTGAACGACCGCAGGCCGCCATTCAGGTACCCCTCGTCCTGCAGGATTCGATTTGGCGACACCTTGGAGCTCCGGGAAGGGATCCGCCGGTGTCCAAGAACGAACTCGCCGCTTTCAAGCTTGCGCAGGACCTTGTGGACCTACTCAGGATTGCCGCTGATCTCGCTTGGGTCCCCAGCGTCGGCGCGTGACCCGACGGTCGCGAGGAAGATGACACAGGATCATCCGATCGCCACCGCAGGATCCTTCCGCCGCAGCAACTTCATGTACGTCTCCAAGCTTTCTCGATGCTCCCACGCAGCCTTGACGTGCTCGGTGAGTTTCGGGCGATCGGCATCGAGGGTGCTGGTCCACAGATTTGGGTTGTAGGAAAGGACGCGGAGCACGTTATCGACGTCAAAAATTCGGGTGGTCCCTTCCGCCTGGATCAGGGCGATTGGTTTGTCCGCGTGCATCCGCATCCCCAACTCAAAGAGGACGTTTGGGTTGTGATCGGTCATGTCGGCGACCACGAGGTCAGCGTCCAGGAGAGAATTCACGATGGTGGAATGGATGACATCACTTCCCCTGCGGTCCGCGGTGACGACGCGAAACCCTGCGCTGACGCAAGCGGGAGTGATGAGCCTGGTCAGAACCTCACTGAAGAAGTTAGCCGGCCGGCTGTTGTCTCGCTCGGTGAACGGCATGATCACAAAACACGTCAAGCTGCTCGCCTCATCGGGTTCGGCGACCGTCACTGCCCCATCGACGGTGCTCCTCCTTGCGATACCAGGTTTTCGCCGATCGCCTGAGCCGGCGGTCCCGAGGGCCTGTCCCTCTTTGATGCCGATAAATTCACAGTTCGCCTTGAAGAGCTCGACGAACTCTTCGTGGTACCGCTCGTCCAGCTCGAACTCCCGTTTTAGGGTGTTCTTGACGTATTGGAGTTCCGGAAGCCGGTTTCCGCCGTAGTGTGTCAGCACGTCGGCGAATGGCTTGACCTTCCGAAACGCTTCGAGGCGAGCTGCGGCCTCTTCTCGCTCGCTCTGCGGGTAGACCAGCGACTTGCCCAGAGGAGCTAGCCCGATCTTCTTGGAGTCACGAGCACCATCCGTCAGGCCATAGTCACGTGCCGACGCGGTCAGATAGTAGAAGGCTGGTGCACCGCGGGAGAGATTGACCGCCCCTGCCACGTCCTCTGGCGGCCAAGGATTTCCGCCGTTCTTTTCCTTTATCGCGGCCGGAATCTTGAGCGCGCGTTCTAGAGTGTCCTTCGGGAATGGACGCGGCGCAAAGCGGTTAGCCCCTGCACCGGCGCTGCGAGCGGCCGCTCCCGTTCGTCGTCGCTTGCGACGGCGCTTTTTTGCCGGAGTAGCGCCACTCTCGGGCTCTCCGACTTCCTGCGAGGACTTTGGATCCGCCATGGACGCTCCCGTGGAACGCGATGATTGCCCCCCGCAAGGGTGCGGCGCAAGTTACCCTCCCTGAAGTGGCACGGACATTGAGCGCACAGGCCCAGCGGCGCCGCCTATGGCACTCCGGCGGGCGCCTGGCCGTCTCCGTGCGCTCCGGCGATCGTGTCGTGCCGACTGGATTCACCATAAGCCCCGGGACTCCGAAGCTGTCGCCCAAGGCGCGACGTCAGTCGTCGCAGAGGGTCGTTAGTCGAACTGACTGTCCCGTCAGGCACCGTGCCCAGCGGCCCCCAGGGTGGCGTTTCTTCGAAGCGCCCCTCTTCGATGTCCGCGGGTAGCGGCGTGGACGCCTTGGTCGACTCCTCCCCGTCCGTAACTTGACAGAACGCTCCCACTCTTGGAACGCTGCCTCCGCAATTGGAAGGTGGTCTCCCAGCGACGATGAAAGGAGCCCGTATGTCCGTTCAAGGAGATGGGTTGTTAGAGATCGACATGCGAGCTAGTTCGATACCCTTCAACCCGTTCTCTTCGGTCGGCAGTACCGTACCGACGGCCCCGTGATGTCTTGCGTCATCAGCCGTGCTGTAGTAGTTCCCGTTCAACGCGCGCTGTTCTCGACAACCTTGGCCGTGGTCCTCCTGACCCTGCCCGCTGCGGCCCTGGGCAATGGCGGTGGGCCCCAGACTCCCGATCCGTGTAGCGCTCAGGCCAACACCTACCTTGAGGCCCAGCGCCTCGCAACAGTCGTAGCGACCGGCAACCACGCGACCATCGGGCAGGCTAGGCGCTGCGCGCGAGCGGCCGTCATGACTCTTACGAAGGCACCCGACGGGACGCCGAAAGAACGCGCTGACCTTCTCGACGCTGTCCTTGACCACCTTGAGCATTTCACCCCCAAGCAGAGGGAGGCATACAAGGCGGCTTGTGACGAGCTCCTGCGAGACCGTGAGGCGCAGGTGCCGAGCGACCCAGTTGTGCTCGCACTGGCTCATGTACGTCACGGACGGGCCCTCTTGGGCGTTAACGCCGCCACGATGGACGAAGCGTACATCGAGCAGACGGAGGCCATTTCGAGATTGTCCAAGCTCCTGCCAGAAACAGACGTCCGTCTGCTGCGCGCCAATCTCGATTACATGTCGGTTCTCCCTTTTCACGCCGACTACTCCCGCTTTGCGGCGACCGCGGCGACCGTGATCGATGTGGTCAAAGACCCTGTCTTTTGCAGCAAGCCGCCAGATCAGGTGATGCGGATAGCTTCAGGACTCGCGAGCGTCTCGAGCCTCGCAGCTTCTCGGGCAGACTTATTGCTCGCTAAGGCGATGGTTGACGCGGCTGTCCACGGTCTGAGCTGTAACGACGGCCTGCCCATGCAGGGCCTCCGCCGCATCGCGCTCGACACTGGTGCGACCTATGCCACTCAACTCGGAGACCACTTGGCAGCACGGGAGGCGCTCCAGCGACTGCTCGCACTCGGTCCGCTGCTCGATGTGGACGCGCCGGTAGCAAACGGCAGCCTTCACCTGCGGGTACTGATCGAATCCTTTCTTGCGGGCGATGTCGGGGCATTGGACGCACTCTACAAGTGGTGCCGCGATGTCGATCCGAAGAGCGTTAAGCCAACCCTCCCCCTCGACGAGGGCGTGGATCGTGACCCCACATTGCGCTTCCCAGTTAGCGATAGTGCCTTTCTCGGAAACTTCCTGACGGTCGGACGTCTGCTTTTGTCCTCGAACCGCGCCGACAATGCCGTCGATGTTCTTTCGAAGGGATTCGATCTCGGGAAGGACAGTCCCAACGCCTACGTCCGGGAGGACCTACGTAGCGGTCTTGCGATGGCGCTCTGGGCAACCGGCAAGACCACCGAGGCGGAGCACCTGATGCTGAGCTCTGTGGCCGCCGCCGACGCTGGCGACTCAGCAACTCTTTCAGCCTCGCAACGCTTTGCGCTCGCGCAGCTTTACCTTGCACTTGGCCGATGGGATGACGCATTTAGCTCCGCCGAACAGGGCAATGCGCTGTTTCGCGACGCAAGCCTCGAGCGCGAGGACTCGGCCTTAGGCATGGACATCATGTCGATCGCCAAGCTGAACTCCGGACGTCCTGCCGAGGCACTCCCTTTACTGGAAATATCTACAACACTTGCGGACAAGCATTTCGGCGATCTATTCGGGAGGGGATCGGAGGCTGACCTTATCCAGGGTGCCCTCGGTCGGCAGGAATCAACTAACCGTATGCTGCTTCTACAGCAAGCACTACCCGACGACGAGAAGGCAAGCACGTTCGCCTTCGAGACCCTACTACGGCGGCGAGATGACACCGTTGACGTCCTGTCGTCTCGGTACCAAAGGCTCTATGCTCACGCCGAGCCATCTGACGTCGCCCTACTCGATGAGCTCGCAAAGGCTCGACAGGACCTCAGCGCAGCCGTCGGTGTTCCGTCGAATAACCCGGCGACGTTGACTGCGATAGGCGTTTTACGGCAACGCATCGACAACCTGGAAAGCTCGCTCAGCGCACATGGCGTCGAAGTTACACACCTCAAAGTCCTCACGACCTCTGAGGTTGCATCTCACCTCAACGACGATGCTGCCTTAGTGCACTTCGCGGCGGTGTGGCCGCAGCCGCCTGCCCTGCCCTACTATGTAGCATTTGTCCTTCGGCATGACGCTCCGGTTCACGTCTTTCGCCTGGCAACTCTCGCCGTTGTGCACGACTGTACGACCCATTTTCGCCAAGCGGTTCGAGTACCCGAAGGTCAGGCCGCCGAACAATATTCCCGCGCACTCTACGACGCAGTTTGGGCTCCCCTTGAGACAGCACTCGGATCGACTCGGCAGGTATTCATTGTACCGGAGGGTGACCTCAACGTAGTTCCGTTTGCGGCCATTTTGGATCGCACTAAACACTACCTGCTTGAGAAGCACACGCTAACGATGCTTTCCAGTGGGCGCGACATCATAAAAGGCGGAGAGACAGACCACACTAAGCCGCAAGGGCCAGCGGCGCTGATCGGCAGTCCTGACTTCGGAGCGGCGCCTAATACGCGCATCGGGAATATTACCCGCGGAACGACGGCTCAACTGGGCCCCTTCACTCCGCTACCGGGCGCCACGAAGGAGTTGAAACAGGTTTCACAGATTCTCGGTGTGGCGCCGATTACGGGAGGAGCCGCAACGAAGGCTACGCTGGAAACCTTGCGTGGACCAGCCATCTTGCACATTGCTACTCACGGCTTTTTTTTGAACGATCTTGATCTTTCACGAGTCCCGCAGCAGTACCAACTCGGTCCCGACAACTCCATACGATCCCGACCGAATGTCGAGAACCCGCTCCTTCGCTCTGGGCTTGCATTGGCTGGCGCAGATCGCGTTCGCGATCATAAATTCGATGGCATCGTCACAAGTCTCGAACTCGCCGGGCTCGATCTCAACGGAACGCAACTGGTAGTTCTGTCCGCGTGCGATACCGGACTCGGCGATATCGTTAATGGCGAAGGCGTGTTCGGCATGCAACGTTCTCTTCACATCGCCGGCGCGCAGACCATCGTGATGTCTCTCTGGGACATCGATGACACGTCGGCGGCTCGGTTTATGACCGCGATGTATGCGCACTTGGCGCGTGGAGAGGGGCGAGCGCAAGCACTTCGCTCTGCCCAGCTTCAGTTGCTCGGCGAGGCGTCGACACGGAGTCCGTACTATTGGGCCGCCTTTGTCGAAAACGGTGACTGGCAGCCGCTCGCGAGCGGGCTGCTACATGAAGCGAGCGGGTGTTTGCAGAGATGCGAG
>DASZPA010000245.1:0-13711 GCA_035550555.1 Fimbriimonas sp. | reverse complement strand
CGACCAGGCTCGGCGTGAAGTTCGCGTCCAACTGTAGGAGCGGGTATCGGCCATTGGTGAGTAGCGAGAGGTTTTCTGACGCTCGGGCGGCGAGCTCGGGACCGATGCTGGCGTTCAGGTTGACCCGCAACGCCTTCATCTCGGTCGCGATGGTCTCGTAAAGGGCCCGTTCCGCCTTGGCCGTCTTGAGCGCCTGTTCGTTCTCGGCCAGACGTTGGCCGCGAGCAATCGCCTGCCGAAGGTTCGACTGTGCGGTGGCCTTTCTATGCTCAAGCGACGTTGCCGCCTCGGTGAGTCGGAGGATATGGCCTTCGAACTGGGCAAGCGTCGTGATCGCAACGTCGACAGCTTCGCGAGTCGCGAATCCGAGTTCCGTTCGCTGAGCCTTGAGCTTGTTGAACTCGTCTTTGGCCAACTGCAAGTCGGCGTCTGCCTGGATCTTTTGGGCGGTCGCTCGCTCGAGCCGCTCAGGAGCTCCGGATAGGCGCTGGTATTCCTGATGAAGCGGGAAAAGCCGGTCATGCTCGGCGGTGACGGTACGCAGCGCGGACGCATCGAAGGCGGCGGGCATCGACGCAAGCTGCTTCTCAAGATCGCCGACACGTTGTCGCGCGCCTGCGAGAGAGGTCTGCAGTTGGGAGCGCTTTTCGTTGACGGACCTGGTCGACTTCAACGCATCAGCTAGTTCCGCATGCTCGCGCTCAGCATCGGCCAGCTCTGTCCGTGCGGCCTCAAGTTCTGCCGGCTCGGACCTTCCCGCGGCAGCCCTGGCAGATTCGAGCGTTGCGGCCGTGGCGTTGGCGGTCGCGGAAAGCTTCTCAAGAGCGGTGGTGAAGTCTTCGCCGAACGGTTGTCCGCACTCCGGGCACTTCCCGGCGGCGACTTGGACTCTCGCCCGCTCGAGCGCCATGGTGGCGTGGCGGTGGTTAGTTTCAGCTCCAGCCACGGCGACTGCAGCATCGTTCTTGGTCTGCAACCAGGCGTCGCGTGCAGCGTCGTAAGCGGATCGGGCCGTCGTTACTCTCTGGTTTCCCTCAAGGACCTTCTGTTCAGCGCGCGACAGGTCGCATTCCGGGATCGCCTGGAACTCGGTTTCCAATCGGAGGGCAGTTTGTTCGGCCGTGGTGAGGTCGGCGGCTACCCTTTGGCGAGAGAGATCGGCAGTCTCAGCCCGCTTCAACTCATCGAAGCTTGCCTTGACCTCCTGAAATCGCAGTGCCTCGGCTTCGATTGCCGTGCGCCTGGTGACTTCGGCCGATGCTTCGTCGAGTGCGTCGCCTGCGGTGGAGACGGCATTCTTGAGCGCCTCTGCTCGGGAGCCGTGCGCCGCTATCTCTGTCGTTAAGTCGTTATAGTTCCGGGCTTCAGCAGCTCGGGTTGCGATCGCCGAGCGGTTCTCTTCTAACTCGTGGAGAGTCTTGGCGTTCTCGGCAAGTTCGAGGTCAACCTGTTTGATCTCGGAATCGGCGCCTTCCCTTTCCAAGCGAATCTCTTCCGGATCCCCGAGGGCGCTCTCGATAGCGGCGGCAGTGGTTTTGCGATCGTTGGCAAGCTTGCGAGCTGATTCTTCCGCCGCTCGGAGTCGATCGATGCCCAGCATCTTTCCGACCTCCTCCTGACGGGCGGTGTTGGATTTGAAGTTGAGGAACGCGAGGCCCTTCTGTTCAGCGCAGAAGGAATTCACAAACTGCTCGTAGGTGAGACCCAGCTTCTTTTCAACGGCTGCGGTTACGTCGGAAAGCGCGGTCGCCAGGACCTTCTCGGTCGTGTCGCCGATCTCTTTGAGCGAGGCCGTATCGTTGAAGCGGGAGACCTCCAGGGTCACGCCATCGCATTCGAACGTGAGCACGACGCCGAACTTCTTGGAGTCGGCCCACTGGAAAAGGATCGTTGACTTCTGCTGGCGCTGCTCACCGAAAAGCGCGAAGCCGATCATCTCAAGGATGGTTGACTTGCCAACGCCGTTGGCTCCAACGATCGCGGTCATGCCTCGGTGAAAAGTGATGTCCGTCTGTGCGTGTTGGCGAAAGTTGGTTGCCCTGAGTCTAAGCAGCTTCACGTTCAGCCACCTCCTTCAAAAGCTCGAGGCCGCAGCCGACTAAGAAATTTGTTGTCGAACCGTTGGGGCACTTCACGCCCATTGCGTGCTCGCGCCAGAGGTCCTCAAGTGACTTGCCCGTCGCTGTCGGGGTGATCGTGCCGTCGCCCTTGTCGACCGTCGGCGGGGTTGTCTTGATCTGATAGTTGAGGCATTTCGCACCCAGCTCCTTGAGCAAGGGCATGTTCATCAACCGGGCCCGGTCTGACGGATGGACATTGATGATTCGCTGCCTAACGATCGGGAGGCCTTCCAAACCTTCAGCGGAAGCCCGCATTGCTTCATGGATCGCGTCGATCGACAATGCCTCGGCGTCGAGCGCTTCGAGGTCGATCGCGGGGCGGCACGGAACAGCCATGTGCTGGAGTTCGCCTCGGTCCGTGTCGAAGAGAACCCAGCCCTTGGGTGTGCCAACTTCCTCCCAGATATTCGTCGTCGTGTAATCGGTCGATCCGGAGAAACAGCAGTTCTCGGCGTAGGGCGTGTGAACGTGGTAGTCACCGAGGGCGGTGTATGTGAACATGTCCGTGTGGAGATCGTCCACGTCGAAGTCAGCGGTGCCGGCGTCGGCTTGCTTCGGGAGCGCCTGGCGGGCCATGCCGTGAACGGTGAGAACCGAGTGGCGGTGACAGAGCATCGGGCGAAGGGCGACTTCCTCCCGGGCGACGAGGCTGTTCGATGGGATACATAGGACCTCGCAGTCCAGGTCTGGAATGCTTAGTCGCTCGCTTAGGTTGCCAACGAACCGGACGCCATCGATCCCCGCGAAGAGCTTCTGGATGTTGCCCATGTCGGCCGTTTTGGGCGTATCGTGATTGCCGCCACAGAGAACGAACGGTCGATATCGTCGCTCATATTGAAAGCCATTAAGAAGGCGGAAGGCTTGGGTGATGGTGTTGTTGGAGGGACGAACGACGTGAAACAGATCTCCGCTGTGGATCACGAGATCCGGCTGGTGGAGAAGAATGTCCTGAAGCACAGCCTCGAACGTCTTCATGACGTCCACTTCGCGGAAATTGAGGCCAGAGGGATGGGTCCGGGAGAAGGCCCGGAACCCAAGGTGTGTATCGCTTAAGTGAGCGATCCGCATTTAGCTGATCAGCTCCTTTTGCTCCGGCTCCGGATCTTTGTAGCCGGGCTCAACGACCCGCATGATGTCGCCGAAGGACGTAGCGCCCAGCTTTCGTGCCTGGAGCATCACCATGAGCGGTTGGATCCCTCCGCACGCCTTGCCGATCTCCATGAACTGGTCTTGGGTCAGATGCTGGCGGGCATATTCTTTGGCGACGTCGGCCTCTTCTTTGGTGGGCTCCCGCTCAACGGTCAAGTAGTTCTTGACAGTCGGAAGCTTCGCAGCCTGCTTCGCGGTTTCGGGCTGCGCCTCAGCCGCCGGCTCTTTTGGCACCTCCCGCTGGTCATCCGGCACGTACGGCGTGGGATCGACCGCGGCTTCCTTCGCATCGACCTTTGGAGGGTCATCGTAGGGGTTGGCGTCGTCAACGATCTGGCGGGCAGCCTTCGTCTGCTCGGTGCCGTGGTGCTCAGCCGCAGCCTTGCAAAACGTCTCGGCGCAAATTCGCCACTCGTCCGGAGTAGCCAGTTCGGCCAGCAATCGCAAGCTCGGTCTTTCGAGGACGATTCCAGCGTTATTGGCGCACTTCTCTACCAGCAAGGCCCGAACGCCATCGTCGGTATATGGCGTGTTCTGCATCGCCCGGAAATAGTCGGCGATGCGTGTCTCGGTGGCATCTCCGGTAACGGCGACCTTCACCGCGCCGGGATTTAGATTGGTATCGACGACCTCGCCTTCCTCGGTGATCTGTTGCTCAATAGCGCGCTCGGCGTCCGCAAGCTGCTCGGGGTCGAAGTCCGTATTGGCGGGAAGGGCCATTTGTTGGGCGTCTCGAATACCAGCCGTGAGGACTCGCTGAATATCGGCGGCTCGCATCGGGAGCCCGGACGGGTGCTTTAGCACCAGGTTCCACACCGGAACCTTGCGTCGGTCGAGTTCCGGCGTCATGACAGACTTGTCAGCGATCGATAGGACGAGGGGTACGCCCATCAAGTGGCCCTGAGTCAGTCGCTTGATGGCTTGGAGCGAATCGACGAACGCGCGAGCGCTGTTGAGAGATCCGAAGCGGAGTCGGTAAGGGATGAATCCGTCCGGCCAACTAAGGCCGGGGTTTCCATCTTCACCCCATGCGGCCAGGGCGAACGGCACGAAGGTCGAAGCCTTGCACATGGCCAGGTACTTGTCGAACTCGGGATCTCCGGCCGCCACGACCTTGCGCTGTTGCTTCTTTTGGTCATCCAGCCACATGGCCGTCAGGCTCTTTTCGTCGCCGAAAACCTTCACCTTGCCGTAGCTGCAGAACAGCTGCTTCAGGCAGTCGCCAATGTTGTTGGAGAGCATCGTGATTGTCACGCTCTTGAACTTCGTGGCTTCCAGGGCGGCGCGAATTCCAGGCGCCTCGCCCATGTCTTCGTGCAGGCAGATGACTCCGTTCTTGGTGACCGTCGGTCGGTCGCCATCTTTCTTGCCGGCGCTGATCGTGGCAGCCCACATGCGAAGCGACTTGCCGCTTTCGTATTCGAGGACCCCACCTTTGGAGCGGGGGTCGAGTAGCTTAATCGGTTCGTCTTCGTAGCTGGCGAGGTTGGAATCTTGTCTTGCGATCGTGTTCATGGGATCCTTTGGGGGGCGAGCCTTTCGCAGGCGTAGGGGCGATGCTCGGGGGTGCCGTCCTTCTTGGCCGCATGGCCTGTGATGTGGCGCCGGACGTAGGCGCCGATGCTGAAGTCCTCGCGGCCGTTGCCGCGCACCATCGTTCCGAACCGCTGGGCGAGGGTTTCACCGCCGGCGATCGGGTGACCGCCGAGGAGTTCCGGACCGGTGTATCGATATAGGCCGTTCGGATGAAACTGGATGGTGAGCTCTGTCTCGTCTTCGCTCAGGTGAATCCAAGCGATGTTCGAGGAACCTTTGGGCGTGAGCCTCACGGCTGGCACCACCAATTGATCGTCGCGATGATCCCGACCAGGGCGAAAAAGCAGAAGGCAACGAAAAGGAAGACGCCCGCCCAAAACTTGCCGTCGTTGCGATCGCGGATTGGTCCGTAGGAGTAGAGCGGCTCAACCGGCAGATGATCGTGAGTTGGTCTGTATCCTTTGCGGAGAACCGGCTCGTCGACCACGAAAACCGGCTCGACGGGTCCGCTCTCTCCGAGGGGGAAAGCCTTCGAAAGGAGTGCATAGCTGATTCGCTCTTCGCGATTCTTGGGAACGGGACAGTGATCCATCAGGCCGCCTCGTCGGGGCCGTCCCAGAAGCCCTGGTCTTCGCAGAGTGGAATCTGGCCCTCTTCCCGTTCGAAAACGTCGATGGCCGGCGCGAGTGCCTCACGAACCTTGTCCTGCCAGCCGGTGTAAAGCCCGTTGTGAAAGTCTCGCCATGTCGGAGGCTTGGCGCGGTGGGCTCGGTTGATCGCGGTCTCCAGGTGGCTCGCGCACGGCATCTTGAGGAAGGTGGCGGTTTCCAGGCAACCCTCGAACTGCCGCAACGCCTCAAGAACCAGGGCATCGTTCTGCAAGTCCCGAATCGCCTGGCGAATTCGAAAGCCGAACGTCTCGGCGGCGCCGTCGAACTTCACGTCGAGCATCAAATGCTGAAGCTGCTCTTCGGCCCGCGCCTTCTCGATCTCCATTGCCTGATAGCAAGCGGCTCTGACTCGGTCGGCCTCCAGGCAAAAGAGGTGCTTGATGTCCGCTTCGACTTGGGCCTTGTCGATCTTGCCCGCCTCGGTTCGGGGCCAGGTGTAGCCGCGAAGGAACTCGGCGGCGGTTTGGCGGGTGGCGAGGGTGTTCATCGCATGATCTCCTTCACCTGCTCGGTAGCCTGCATTACGCAGTTAGCAAATTCTGAGAAAGCTTCCCGATGTGCGTTTTTGCCTTGCTCCCGAAGGAGTGAGCAGCACATGCCGGGTAGATGAAAGGGGCACTTATTGCAAGCCGACACCTTCACCCAAAAGCCCTTGTTGGTGCGAGGTGTCGCTTCGGCTCCAGCGGGCGGCTGCGGGCAGTTGTTTGCGAATGAGCCTTTCGTTAAGGAGATGTCGCGCCCGTCGTTATCCTTGCACGGCTTCAGGAATACTCCGCTCGGATTAGTCCACCCCTGATCGCCAAGCACGTAACCGCAGTAAGGGTTGCGCTCAATCTTGCCAAGCTTGCGATTCTTGGCAACCCTGAGCATGTCGCGGGCTATGTCGTTAAAGATGTTCGAGCGTCGGTTGCTCATGCCGCCCTCCAGCCACAGTTCTCGGCGATCTCAACCTCTGAGCCGATCTGTCCCAGGAAGTGCTCGGCGTTCTCGAAGTCGTCAGCCTCGACGGCGAGAGAAAACCTGCCGAAGACGAGCGCCAGATCGTAGGGTTTGACCAGGCCGTCGCTTGTGAGGAAGTGGGCAGGGATCGGAAGGTTCTTAGGATCGAACGCCGCGTCCTTCTCTGCCTCGGTGAAGAAGCCTCGGGACTGGGCAGTCTCGATGATGAGGGGCCAGTTCGCGCCGTTGTCGATCTGGTGGATGATGCGGTCCATTACGCCAGCACCTCGGGCTTTAACGCGATCATCCGATCCAACAAATCGAAAGCCGATGCCTGGAGTGTTGCCCGAGTAGGCTCAAGGGCCGACCTTGCCGCCGACTCTGCCGCCGACCATGCCGCCGACCATGCCGCCGACTCTGCCGCCGACCATGCCGCCGACCCTGCCGCCGACCTTGCCGCCGACCTTGCCGCCGACCCTGCCGCCGACCATGTCGCCGACCATGCCGCCGACCCTGCCGCCGACCATGCCGCCGACCCTGCCGCCGACCTTGCCGCCGACTCTGCCGCCGACTCTGCCGCCGACAAAAGGTCGTCAGTCGCGTGAAGCGAATCCTTGTCGGTGCACTCAGGGAGGGTAGATAAAGCGTCGGCTTCCTCGGTGGCGATATTCGCGCACCTGAGCCATGCGGGGACGTAAACCCTTGCGAACCAGTCCGCAACCATGTACGAACGCTTCAGCGCCAATTCAGGTCCGTGGTTGGTCCCGATTACCTTAACGGCATAGGGCTTGAGGAGTTGCCTCTCTTCGTCGTTCAGTGAGTCGTTCCAGGCGATCATGAACGAGGTGATCGTTGGGCAAACGCACTTCGGAGCGTCCGACCATGGCTCGTCCGCCATGTATGCTGCCCACTCCATGACGCAACCTTCGAAGTCGCCGTTGGGTGTATTTGGTGAGTGGCCGCCAAATCTTAGTTGGAAGCGCTCTATGTCGAGTGGGCGCTTGATAAGGGTGTTCACTTGCCACGCTCCTGGACCATGGCGTCGGCAAGCCTGTATGCCAGCGCGGCATTGCCGTTCACATTCATGTCCTCACCAACCGAGCCATATTTGGACTCGTCGTGACCTGCGAGCAATCCTTGAAGAGCAGCAGCCGCGAAGTAGTCTCGGACGGTTATTCCGCCCTTGGTCACTGCGACATCGCCTTGCTTCAGGAGTTCTCCGAAGGCGGGTTCTTGCCCGAATTCCTGGCTCATGCCGCCCTCCGGCCACAGTTCTCGGCGATCTCAACCTCGGAGCCGATCTGCCCCAGGAAGTGCTCTGCGTTCTCGAAGTCGTCCTTCTCGACGGCGAGAGAAAACCTGCCGAAGACGAGCGCCAGATCGTAGGGTTTGACCAGGCCGTCGCTTGTGAGGAAGTGGGCAGGGATCGGAAGGTTTCGGGCCTGGAACGCCGCATCCTTCTCGGCCTCGGTGAAGAAGCCGGCAGCTCGGGCGCTTCTGAGGATGAGGGGCCAGTTCATCGCGTCCTCCAAGCCCGCAGGTGATGCAGGAAGACAAAAGCGGCCACGATCGATAGAGCTGCGTAGCCTAGCTGGGCCGGGATTGCGAGATGAACTTCCATTTGATTCCTCCGGAGCCCTTGTTCGGGGTCGGTGGAATCATCTTACGACATTTCTATGACACAACGCAAGATTGCCGTATAAAAACCATAGAGTTTTTCACGAGCGTGGAAAGTGGTATGTGTAACCATAGGGATACGGACGGCTATCGCGACCGCCAAACTCGTTTTGGCGGTATCGCATGATGGCGACGCCGAAAATCTCCCAGCCTTCCGCCGAAAACGATTCGAAGTCTGGATTAGTGGGTCGCAGCTCGGCCCCTTTTGGCCCGTGCGTGTAAATCTTGAAGGTGTCTTCGCCGTCCTTCCATGCGTAGACGCCCATATTCGGATCGATCCCCCGACTCTCGAAAATGACGACGTCTCTTGGAAGGAACTCATCCATCATAGACTCGCCGGTAATTACTCGGCCCCAACGGTCAAAGTCGCCTCCCCATTCCGGCATCTCAATGATTTCGACAGCATCACTGAAGCTCGTCGAGGGTGGGCCCGCTGGAACGCTACCGTAGACCGGCACGTTCCTGAATCCGGCCCTGAAGACTTCGACCGGCTTCCCGGCGCTTTCCTTCTGAATGAGATTCGTGTACGGATTGGGATTGAAGCCTTTGTGGTTCAGTTGCTTTTGCCTATTGCGCCTCAACTCGTCCAGGAGACCGTCTTCCGTTAGCCCCAGGGCAAGCGCAGCCTTCCGCCGTCGCTCACCTTTGAGTTCGGTTATCCCCCGAACCATATTGCTAAGGACGTCAGTCGTTATGCCCAACAAGTCGGCGAATTCTTTTCGTTCGAACCCCCGATCCTCAATCAACGAACCTAAAACCATGCCTTCGTCAGACCACCTGGCGTAAGCCATAGAGAAATTTTGCGGTTTTTATGTTACGACAGACTTGCGTCGCCGTAGGTATTAACGCATAATGGACGCATGTCCGACGCAGGCAAGATTACGGTTCCTTTGCGAAAGCGTGGGCCAAAGGGCATGTTTGATGACCCCGTGAAACAACACCAACTCGCTGTTTTCCTAATGGACCCAAAGAAGACGAACGCTGACGCCGCGCGGGAATTCCACTGCTCGCAAAGCCTGATTGAGAAGGTGCTTAAGAAAATGCGGTCTCCGGTCCAAGAGTCCACCCCCTCCCAGCCGGACGCGCAAGGAGAGTCGGCGGCGTGAGCCAGAAGAAAGTTAAAGCCGCCAGGCGTGCGGAACTCCGCGCCGCCATCACTCCGCCATCTCGGCCGATCTTGGACCTGCGGGTTTTAAGCGTCGGCCACGGCGACATGAAGATCAGCTTCGACTCAGCGAATCCGCAGGAGTTGGAACGGGCTAAGAAGGTCGTTACCGACTTGCTCCGTCAGGGCTACGCGATCATGGTCGAAGTCGGGCGTAACGACAAGGGCCCGATCTACCAGCGGGCCACGGGTTTCGATCCCGAGACGATGGAGTACCTCGTTGTGGGCGATCCGCCTGTCGATGCTACATTCCGGCCACCGCAGTCCGCCACGAGTTTAGACGCCGGTCCCGTATTGCCGCCTTCTACTCGTGGACGTGGGCGCCCCAGAGGCCCGAGCCGTGTCCCCGCTTCCTCTCCTTCCGTCGCTGTCGCGAGAACGGCTGGCGGCTACGACCCGAACCTACCGGGCCGAATCGTGCGCGGCGGCTGGAGCCGGGCGTGAGCGCAACGGCCCTTCGGGAAAAGCTGGAGCCTCACGACGGCTTCGCGGATTTGCGCAACGGACTGAGGCGCATGGCCGAGGAGCGCGGCGACTATTCAGGTTGCCCTATTCCCATCGACACGCTTAGCCTCGTGATTGAGCCCACATACAAGTACAAGGGTCTGGAGGAGATCGGACGCAAAGAGGAGCCGAAGGTCTCCGAAGACCTCCCCAAGATTCGAAACATCTTCTGGTCAAACCGCAAAGGTTGCCGCGTTGCCATTTGTGAGCAGCCGGAGGGCGAGTTCTGGGCAGCGCCACTGATCGGATCCTCTCACGGGCTGGTTTCGATTCTCCACACGCTCGACGCTTCCGACGTTTGGGGAATTGAGCAAGAGCATGCGGCCCTTCAACTCCTCGGCACGATGCTTCGACACCGCCAGTTCAAGCAATACCTCTTGACCGGAACGTTCATGGAATCGAGCCCGCGCAGCGGTGTTGCTTACGTCTTTCGCAAGCTCCGTCCGACGGTCGCAATTAGGCCGTACGCAACCGGCTCGAAGGTGCTTTGCACGATGTGTATGCACCCAATCGGCTACTACGAGGAATCCTGGGCCGGGTGCATGTGCCCGACCGATGACGTCATCGCTCATCTGGCACTCATGCGGGGCGACGAGCACATGTTTTGGCGTCGCTGCAACCAGCACGCGGCACACGATCCATCGGGAGGGCTTTAAGATGCTCCACCCCTTCCGCCAGCGCGGCATACCTCCCTTCATCGGAGGCGGCTTCGCCGAGATCGGCCCGGCCCAGCAGCGCGAAAGGGTCAAGTGTGGCGAGCTTGGCGATCACTTCTTAACCGAGTCCGAGCGGCTCCAGCATTCCCCCGCCCTCGCGGAGCTGGCTCGGCGAATCGCTGCCGACTATCACGACCGGGCTGCGGGTTGTGGGCGCATCGACAGGAGCAGGGCGGCGGTGAATCGATGACCAACACAACCGAGCTCCCCGCGATCCTTGGCCTAGACGCCGAAGAGCCGAAAGAGCTTTGGATTCTCGGCACGATCAGCAGCCGCGGCAAGCCCATCGTTTCGCGCTCAGCAACGAACGGCATGATCGTCCTCTTCCCCTCGGAAGAGGAAGCGTCGAAGTGCCTTGCGGTCAATCGGTTTTTGGGAGTCGTACCGGCTCCGATTTGCGAGGATTGCGCGCGAGGCATAGCCAAAGCCCTTGCGGGCTGTCCAGGCTACGCGGTCTGCCTCTGGGATGGATCGGTGGTTTTTGAGAGGTACGTCAGATGACCGATCTTCAGCGCGGCGTCTTCTCGGAAACCCTTCTCGCTCTAAAGGGTGTCGACGAGCGTTTCGCGAACATATTTGAGCTTGCCTGGAAGGAGGTCGAGGAGCAGGCCGACCCAACCCGGACCGACTTCTGCGCCCAGTCCATCTACGACCTGAGGACTGAGCGGGACTCGCTTCGCGTTCTTTTGGAGCAGAGGGAGATTGAGAAGGGGGAGTTGGATGCGGCGCTGAACCGGGCGCTGGCGCGGAAACAATCCGCCATCAACCTTGCCGAGATGGCAGGCGTTCGCATCATCGAGAACGATGGTGGTCTTTACGTCGATCCCGACTACAAGCCGGTCGACAAGACGACAGAGCTTGCCATTGAAGGCCTCATGCACCGCATCGAAGGCCTTGAGATCGACAACGCCCGTCTTACCGACGAGCAACAGGATCTTTTGGAAAGACTGCGGCGGTGCGGTGCGACCGTCGTCGTGCACGAAAGTGGCTCCTATTCGGTGACGATGCCCAAAGGAGCGTTGCCGCCCGCATCGCCAAAACCTGAACCGACCGGCCCAAGCGAGCGCGAGAAGGATCTTGCCGCCGAACTCCAAGCCGCCAAGACTCGCATCGCCGAGCAGGAGAAGGTCGAGGAGAACTGGCGGCAGGCGTGCAAGACGCTGAGGGAAGAGAACGGGCGGCTCTTAGGCCAGCTTTCTGTGGCAGCTGTCGCCCGACTTGAGCCCAGCGGAATACCTGAGGAGTTAGGCGAAGAAACCGACCTGCCCGCCCAAGACGCCTCGCAGGTTCCCGAGGTTGCTCCAGTCGCCGAGAGTGGATCACCTGAGACGCCAAAGGTCGAAAGTGATCCACCTTCATTTGGTCCGGGTCATCCCGATTTCCGCGACCTGTCCAAGGCTGAGCCCGCCGAGAAGCGCGAGGGGCTTCTCCAGCTTAAAGAGAAGGGCTACAGCAATGCCCAGCTCGCTGGCTTAACCCGCATCCCTTACGGGTCGATTGCGGGGACGCTTGAGCAAGCCTACAAGTATCGCAAGCATGAGCTCGCTGCCGTGGCCGCAGTCAGCGCCGATAAGAACGGGCATGCGGAGATCCGATTTGGCGGCGAAGGCTGCACGGTCGAGATCCCAAAGGAAGCGCCCGCGCCCATTCCTTCCCAGCCGCTCCACCGCTACACCGACGCCATCGAATACGCGCTTAAGAAGCCGCTCACCGTCGCTGAAGTCATCGAGTTTTGGGGCGTCACCGTGCCGGTTGCCGAGCACTTCACAGCCTTTGCCGCCTTCCACGCCGGAGCCCTGGCGAACCTTAAGCCCTTTGAGGTTCGGGACTACAAGGCGAAGCTCCAAGCCGATCTCAGGGCGGCTGGCTGCAAATAACGATTTTTGATTCGAGGAGAAGATATGTCCAGAAAGAATTCAGCCGTAGCCGAACCGCCGCAAGGCCTCTTGCTCAGACCGGAAAAGCCGCTCGTTCCCGATAACCACGGGACGATCGATCCCGACGCCATCGCGCACGAAGAGTGCTTCGTCTCCGAGGAGCTCACCAAAAACATCTGCGCCTACGGTGTGACGGAGCCCGTGATCCTGACCGGTCAGAACCCGTACACGATCATCGAAGGTCGCCGCCGCGTCAAGATCGCCAAGGTCCACAAACTCAAAGAGATCCCCTTCGTCCACTTCGACGACATGGCGGAAGGGCTCAGGTACGCGCTCGGTCTTTCGATTCCATGGCTCCGCTCGGAGAACCTCTTTGCGACCATCGAGAACATGGAGCGGATCGTGGAGAAGGAGGGCAGCGCCGGCCACATCGCGAACGCTTTGGGCATGCCGATCAAGCAGGTGCAAAAGCGCATGAAGCTGCTCGACCTGGATAGGCGGCTTCGCGTGGGACTTCTCGACAACTCCATCCCCGATCATGTCGCCTTAAAAGCCTGCCTCTTCACCAAGGACGAACAGGAGCAGCTCGTTGCGATTTACGAGGCAAACGATAAGCTGACCTGGGTCGACCTGGCGACGGTTCGGCCCTCCAAGAGCAAGGGCGCTGCCCAAGAAGCCCTTCCTCTCGATCTCAACCCGCTGCAGAAGTCGGCGGCGAAGCTCATCGGGTTTCTCGGCGACGCGCGGGACCGGCTTGGCGAGGACGTCAGCCACAGCATCTACAACATCTTCAACGGGATTGCTTGCTTTGCCGAGCAGCTCGCGGACGAGAAGCTCAATCAGCCCTCGGCCGAGACGATGCGCGAGGCCGTTGCCGAGTTTCGCGCAGCCTATGAGGGTGTGCCTGGACAATCGGCTGAGATTCCTGGCGAAGAGGATCAAGGCGACGACGCGAGTTTCACCTTCGAAACACCCGAACCCGTCGAGGTCCGAGTCGTGGCCGAAGGCGGAGGGATTCACCGAGTCACGTTCAAAGGTCCGGTATCGGCCAGCGGCGAAGTCGTGCAGCGGGTGGCCAAGCGCGAGTTCGGGAAGGATCGCGAGGGCTGGCTGAAGAAGCGGGCGATTGAGTTCGCGCGCGGGTTCGCGGGGGCGGGCGAGTAGGAGAGGTGGGGAGCGGCACAACACTGGCGGCAGCTAAAAACATGGGCCGTCGCGCCATTGGCATCGAAATAGACGAACGCTACTGCGAGATCGCCGCCAAACGCCTAAGCCAAGAGGTCTTCGATTTCACGGGGGTCGCTTGAACCTCTTCGACCGCGAAGACGCCGCGGGCGATCCCTTCGGCTCGGTCTAC
>DASZPA010000244.1:0-6480 GCA_035550555.1 Fimbriimonas sp. | reverse complement strand
GGTTCGCATTCCCAAGACCAAATGGGTGGCGCTGCGGTGGCCATCGCCTTCAATGGCCCAACTCGCAAACGCCAGTACGCCGGCCTTCGAGAAGTTCTATTTCGACGTGTGCACTCTGGACTACTCGAAGATGGCGCGAGCCTGTGCTCCCTTGGAGGAGTTGATGAGCCGGACTGACCGTGTTCGGATCACCAGCCCCGGAACCGATTTCAGCTTCAGCATCAAAGACATCGGCGCGGTGGCCTGCACGGGCGAGCGCAACATCCCGGACGGCGAGTGCTTCTCGGCGCCTGTCAAAGAGTCGGTGAACGGCGTGGTTCAGTTCAACACGGTCTCGTTGTATCAGGGGACCGAGTTCAAGGACATCCGGTACGTGATCAAGAATGGGAAGATCGTCGAGGCGTCGGCGGGCTCCAACACCGACAAGATCAACGAGATTCTGGACACCGACGAGGGCGCCCGGTACTTCGGAGAGTGGAGCCTAGGGTTCAACCCTTATGTGCTGCACCCGATGAAGGACACTCTCTTCGACGAGAAGATCGCCGGCTCTTTCCACTTCACCCCCGGCAACGCCTACGACCCGCCTGGAGGCAACGGCAACAAGAGCGGCGTGCACTGGGACACAGTCTTGATCCAGCGTCCGGACTACGGCGGCGGAGAGATCTACTTCGACGACAAGCTGATCAGGAAGGATGGGCTTTTCGTGCTGCCGGAGTTGGAAGCGTTGAATCCGGAGAACCTGAAATAGGCGCATTTTCAATTGCGCCGGAGGTCGCATGCAAATGCCCGGCTCCGCTTGTTTGATATGACGCGGGACTCGTTCGCGGACTCCCAAAAGCACTGCCGGCTTTGGCAGTGAGGCAACTTCAATCATCAGGCACTGGCCGAAGCAAACCTGCGGCCACTGACAGAGCTCTGGGCGGGGTAGGTTGTGGGGGTGACGACGGAACTTTCGCCGGCTGAGGAAGCGACTCTGCGGCGGGACTGGCTTTTGTTCGCCGTCCTCACGTTCCTGTTCAACTTCGGCTTCGCCGTCTACAGCGGACCCTTTCAGAACTTCCTTCGCGACGTACTCCACGCACACGAACTCGATTTGGGCCGGCTGGAATCGCTCCGCGAGATACCGGGTCTGCTGACGGCGATTACCGCGGGAACACTCGTTGCGTTCGCCGAGACGCGCATCGCCGCCTTAGGGCTCCTCGTCGCTGGGATCGGAATCGGAGTGACCGGTGTGTTCCGAGACTTCCCGCCGCTCATCGGAATCACCGTCTTTTGGTCCATCGGCTTCCACCTGTATGCGACGATGTCCACGGCCATCACTCTTACTTTGGCGAAGGGCAAAGAGGGCGGGCGGCACCTTGGGCGGATGAGCGGAGTGGGCGCCGTCGCCGGAATCGCAGGCTTGGGGGTCGTCTATCTGCTGGATCTGATCCTTTCCAAAAACTACACGGTCTTCTTTGCGGTAGGGGGCGTCGCGATCGCCGCGGGCGCCGTCGCCTGCACGATGCTTTCCAGCCACGCTCACGGTGGGAAGCGGCAGAGAATCGTTCTGCGAAAGGAGTATGGACTGTTCTATCTGCTCACCTTTCTGGAAGGGTGTCGCCGTCAGATTTTCTCGATCTTTGCAAGCTTCGCGCTGATCCTTGTCTATAAAGTGCCCGTGGGCGAGATGCTGTTGATCCAGTTCGTCAACGCGATCCTCATCTGGATAACGGCGCCCCGCATTGGAGAGCTCGTCGACGAGCTGGGTGAGCGGGGTCCCCTTTCCTTCTATGCTATCGGCCTCATTGTTGTATTTTTCGGCTACGCAACCATGCAGACGACGGGCGCTCTGATCGGCCTGTTCCTCATCGATAACATTCTCTTCTCGTTCGGGATCGGTTTCAACACCTACCTCCACAGGATCGTGCGGCCTGGCGAGCTGACGCCTTGCCTCTCCATGGGCACGACGATGAACCATATCGCCGCGGTCACGGTGCCTTACTTCGGCGCGCTGCTCTGGAAGGAGTCGGGCAACTATCAGCTTCCTTTTTGGGTCGGAACCGGCATTGCTTGCGTCTCGCTGATCGCCACCCGGTGGCTGCCGGCAGGGGTGGCGCTAGAA
Source organism: Fimbriimonas sp. (assembly GCA_035550555.1). Taxonomy (GTDB): domain Bacteria; phylum Armatimonadota; class Fimbriimonadia; order Fimbriimonadales; family Fimbriimonadaceae; genus Fimbriimonas. The sequence continues at coordinate 4,376 of DASZPA010000244.1, read as the reverse complement.
CAGCGAGGTCGAGAGGCCGACGAATCCGACGGCGTCTCGAATGTCGTCGAAGGTCCGCATGCCAGTGGGGAGATTGTTTAGGATCTCCTCTCCGTAGCGCTTCGACTTGACACGCGGATCGAGCAAGGCGATGACCCCCCGGTCGCTCACGCGTCGGAGCAGCCTTCCCGCGCCCTGTCGCATCATCATCTTGGCCACCGGCAGTGTGTGCTCCATGAAAGGGTCGAGACCTTGCTGCTGCATGTGCGCGAGCCGAGCGATCTGGGGCGGCTCCATGGGCGTTTCAAACGGGATACGCACCAGCACCACACACGAGAGCGTCTCCCCGGGCGCGTCGAACCCTGTCCAGAAGCTCCGCAGGCCGAAGAGGGAGCTGTTGTCGATGGCTACGAACTTCTCTCCAATGGCGGCGACGTTCTGCCTTGCCTGGATCAGCAGCGGGAGCTCGGGCGGCAGCGACATAAACGCGTACACCCCTTCCATCTCCTTTCGCGAGTGGAAGAGCGCGAGAGTCCGTCCCTCGCAAGCGACGATGATCTCCGAAAGCTCTCGGGCAAGAGCTCGATAGTAGCTCTCCTCACGGCCCTCCTTTCGCGCGATCGCCGGATCGGGAATCGCGCCGTCTTTCGGAAGATAGAGGGCGGCTTGGGTGGGGTGGTCGAAGGGGGAAGGGAGGATCTCCTCGAAGAGCGGCTTGACCCCAGTCACCCTTCGGTAAAAGTCGAAGCTTGAGTCAAGCGCGGCCGTTGCGCTGACACAAGCGTGGGGGACCCTGTCCCAAATCATTTCCCGCAGAGGCTCCGCGAGGCCTATCACGTCCAACCGCAGCTTGGGGTCTTGCCCCTCGCGCCCGGCGTGGGTCACGGAGACGCCTCTCGGCGAAAACAATGCGTTGGCTCCATAGCCGAATTCGCGAATGTACAGCCGGTAGTTGCGGGCCGACTCCTCGGCGCGGTTGGCCTTTTCGGGGTCGACAGCCTTCCAACGGTCCAAGGCGTCCTTGACAGCCATATCGAAGCGCCCCGTCGCCTGCTCGATCTTCTTCGCGACCAGTTGGGCGTCTCTCATGGACAACGTGGTCCGGTTTCGAGAGACGTGCGGGTGGTCCATCAGGTCCGACGGCGAAGCCGTGAGGATGCCGGGATCGGCCATTTGCATCCCGAGCATCATCAGCTCTTGCTGGCACTCATGGATCTCACCCTGAAATCCGGTGCAAACCGTCAGCCAACGCTCCTGGTCTCCGCAGGCCTGCGCCGCTTGGCTCAAGATGCTGTACAGACGCTGCCCAACCGACGCCAGAGCCGATAGCTTGCCGGAAGTGAGCTCGAACTCCAGTCCGTTCTGAGCCGCCGCCGGGAAATCGTGCGCTTCGTCGACAACCAGAAAGTCGTAGTCGCCCAGCAGGCCGGCTCCGCCTTCCTCGCTGTTCTTCATCACCGCATCCTGGATCACCACACTGTGATTGGTGATCACAATCTCGGCGGCCTCCGCTTTGCGCCTGGCCGAATAGTAGAAGCACTCGTTGTAGTCTGGGCAGAACCTGCCAGGACAGACCGAGGGCACCGCTACCTGCTGCCAAAGCTGGTTCGCCTGCCGAATCGGAAGGCGGGCCAGACGCTTGAACTCCGTCTCGTGGCCGATCTCGGCATGAGCCAACGGCGCTCGCAGCTCGGGAGCGTGCCCGGCGACCGAGATCAAACATGCGTAGCGCTGTCGGCCCATAAGGAGTTGGGCCTTTGGCCGCGTACCTTCGAAGAGCGAGAGCGCCAAAGGGAGGTCCTTGCGCCAATACTGCTCGGCCAAAACGTTCGTGTAAGTGGCGATGACGGTTCGCCTTTTGTTAAGAACGGCGTGGGCAACGGCGGGAACAAGGGCTGCCAGCGACTTGCCCAAACCTGTCGGGGCCTCAAACAGGCCGCTCGATTTTGACTCGATGAGGTCGCTAAGCAGCAACGCGAGCTGGATCTGGGCAGGACGCGCGGTGAAGCCGCTCTTGCTGGAAAGGCTCGAGAATGCTTCTTCGATGAGCTCTTGCGGGCTGGGCAATCTAGTGAGAGTCTATCGAATCCTTGCCGGGAGGCCCGCCTCGCAGCGGGCCTTCGTTGGCAGGAAGTGGCATCGCCGAAAGAACGTTGTCAATATAACATTTAATTTCCCTTTTTCCAAGAACTTTTTTGAGGGCTAAAATCAGAGGAGATGGCGACGACGCTACCGCCGGCCCCCGAATCCCCTACGGGGGAGACCGAGGCTCCTCGCGCCTTCAGCCGACTTCGCGCACGCGCCCTTGTCACGGGATTTTTGCTGGCTTTTCCGGCCGCGTACGCGACCACCAACCAGACTTCCTCGTCGATGTTCTCGTTGATGGTGGCGCCGATCTCGGTGCTGCTTCTGGTTCTGTTTGTTAACTTCTTCCTGCGCAAGCTGTTGCCCCGGCTGGCGTTCACGCAAACCGACCTGATTGCCATGTACGCGATCGTTACGGTGGTATGCGCCACCGCGGGCGAGTGGACGAACGTGGTTTCGTCGCTGATCTACTTCCCGGCGACCCAGGTGAAGACCAACGCCACCTACCGCGACTACGTCGTGCCGCAGATGCCCGACGCGATGACGGTCAAGGACGAGGACAAGGTTAAGGACATCTATGGGGGCGGAAAGGATTGGCAGTACGCCACCGACAAGTTCGTCAATCTGTATCTGCCCAAAACCATCCCGTGGCTGGTGTTGGTCGGCGCGATGCTCATCGCGATGCAGTGTGTTAACTCCTTAATGCGGGGCGCCTGGTGCCAGCGGGAGCGATTGTCTTTTCCTCTAATCCAAATGCCGGTCGCCATGTGCGAGGACGGCGGAGGAGGTGGCATGTGGAGGAGCCGCTACATGTGGATCGCCTTCGCGGTGATGTTCGGGATCGAGATGCTGAACGGGTTCAACTACCTCTATCCGAACCTGCCCTCGATCCCTGTGAAAGACCTCTTCATGGTCAACCAGGCCTTCAAAGACCCGCCCTTGAGCAACATGGGCGACGTCCACATCTCGATCTTCCCGTTCATGGCCGCTATCGGCCTGTTCATGCCCAGCGACATGCTGTTCAGCTTCGTCGTGTTCTATCTGCTTCGAGTTCTGACGCACATCGTTCTCGCCGCGAACGGCATCTCACAAGAGACCTTCAGCGGCAGCGGCATCTTGCCTGGCCCTCCCTACTTCGACGAGCAAACCTGGGGCGCCGTATTCGCGCTGTTTCTTGGCGCCGTGTGGGTTTCTCGCGGCTACTTGAAGGGACTGTGGCGCGACATTCTCAGGTTTAGCCCGAGCGAGGATGGGGGCGTTCGCCATACCTGGAGCTTTCTGGGGCTGCTTGCCTGTACGGCGGTGGTCGTCTGGTTTGGAGTCCACTTCGGCACTCTGCCGGTCTTCTACACGACTATCTATTTCATCGCCTTCATGATGTTCAGCGTGGTGCTGACGAGGGTCCGGGCTCAGCTTGGCCCACCGACGCATGAGTTCGCCTATTTCGGCGTCAACACGATGTTCGGCCGGTTCTTTGGGAACCGGTGGCTCACCGACAAGCAGGCCACCTGGTGCACCACCGGGTACCTGATGATGAACCGCATTTACCGGAACCACCCGATGCCGGTGCAGCTCGAGGCCGAGAAGATGGGGCAGATGGAGCGGCTAAAGCCGAAGCCGATGTTTTCCATCATCGCCATCGCTTCCTTGCTTGGGATGTTCCTCTGCTTTTACTACGGCATCCTCGGCACTTACCGGACCGGCGCCCTGGGATATGTCGACACTTCCGGGTTCCTGGAGAAGATCGTCAACGACCGGCATGGCCCCGACGTCGTCGGCATCGTCATGACGATCTTCGGTTTCGCGATGGTCATGATCCTGGACGCGCTCCGCTTCCGGTTTCCCGGCTTCGCACTGCATCCTGCCGGCTATTTCCTCAGCATGAATTTCGGCGTCGACTACTACTGGTTCGGCCTGTTGATCGCCTTGATCGTCAAGAATTTCGTGCAGCGGTATTACGGCCTATCCGGCTATGAGAAATTGCGGGCCGTCGCGCTTGGAATCCTCTTAGGCGAATACACTGCAGAGACCATCTGGATGGTTATGGCGATTATCACGAAGCAAAGCACCTATACGATCGGGTTCAACGACCGTAGCCTGGGCACCCAGTGACCGAAACCCGCTACCCAAGGGACGGCCAGACGCCTCCGATCATCCGGCAATATGCTGGCTGGATCATCTTGGCCGTTCTGATGTTGATCATGATCGGTCTCACGCTCATGCCGTCGACCGAGTCGCAAGACCGGGCCGTCGAGCTTTCCGAGGCGCAACCCACTTTCAAGTCTGCCCTGGCAGCGGGTGGCGAAGTAGCG
>DASZPA010000243.1:0-10083 GCA_035550555.1 Fimbriimonas sp. | reverse complement strand
GCCAGGCATGTCTCGGTAGAAGTCGAACTGATTGCGTTCGTCGAGTCCGATGCGTGGGTAGGCCTGCCATAAGACCAGCGAGTCGACGCCTCCAAAATCACGATCGAGACGGTCGAGAAGCGAATCGATCATGTACTTGCCGCTCTTCCGATCGAAAAACTCCTCGTCGTACATGAATAGGAAGTAGTTCGCGAAGTTCGCCGCGCCCCATGCGAGATCCGCTCGCTGGTATAAGGAACGATCTTGGCTAATTGCCTGTGGCGCCGAATCGGTCGCGATGTTGCGATTTGGTACAGAGAGGCTCAGGTCCGACAGCTCCCACACGCGGTCGGATTCGGACGGAGCGGTACGAGGGGGCGAAGCTTCACCGACGATGAGCCGGACGAAGTACTTCGACGTGTCGAATCTAGGAACCTCGACTTCCTCCATTCCACCGCTCAGAGCCTTCGCAGACACGGGCTTGCTCCAATCCATCCAAGCGCCACTCTGTCGTGACACATAGTCGAACGCGATAGCGACCTTGGGGGGCACTCCCTGTACCGTTCTGATCCGATAGCCGACCTGGACCTTTTCGCCTGGCTTAAGATCGAGCTTCTTCGAGAGGTCTTGGTCTACCCGCGCCCAAGCGTCGTCGCCGCCCGTCTCGAACCGCAGGAACCTCGGGGGCGATGGGTTCTCAAGCTGCTTCCTCAACTGGTGCAGGGCAGCCAACCACTTCCCTCGATCGGCGCCGGGCTTGGGAGGGTGAATGTAGTCGAAGTTCATCGCTAGTCCGCCTTGGATTGCCGGCTCGGACCACCAAAAGACGTGGTCGCCGTCCGGCTCCCACGTTCGAGGAGCAAACGGAAGGCTCACCCTCGAGGTTTGATGCGGGCCCTGGGAGCAAAGCAGCGCGAACAGACTGAGGAGAGCGACTGGTCCGATCATGTTAGGCGTTTGACAGCTTAACCGACCCGTCCGCCGAGATGATCGGGACGGATGACCGGAACCGGGGGCGGGGGCCGCCCGGGCAATCCTCTTGCGATCGGCGTGGAAGGACTTGCGGCGCAACTTCGTTGTATCAACGGCAGCTTTCGATTTAGGATCTGCTTCGAATACGCGCAACCGCAGGGGGTGCGCGACGTAGAATGGCAAAGTGAGAAGAACGGTGAGAGTGGAGGCGGCCCAGCGGTTCAGCTCGATCTTTCTGCTGGTTGTCCTGTTACCGGTCTTCGGCTTGGCGGGCGCCCATTCGCGCGACGGTTCCCTTCTCTTCTATGCGCTTTTCGCGGCGCTGCTGGTGGGAATGGTGGCAACGGTCTTCATTCCGCGAATCGTTGTGAGCGAGACCGAACTAACAGCCTATAACGAGCTCAACCGGCGCACGCTCTCCGTGCCTTTCGACCAGATCTCGGCCTATCAAAAGGACGATTCCGGGCGCTGGGTTCTGGTTATCGGGGAAAAGCAGGTTCGACTTCCCTCCATCGACTCGGAGGCAATGCACGCCATCATGGCGGTCCGAGCGCCGGCGGCGCTCAAAGGCAAACGGTGGGTCGGAACCCAAGTGCCTCCTCACGAGGATTTCAAGCGGCTCAGTCTGTTCGAGCCCAACCGGTGGCTATCCAAGGTGCTCTTCACCCTTGTGATGGCGTCGATCTTTCTGGGTCTCGTTCGCGTGCTGGCCGTTGCCATCCTGTTTTCGAGAGTGCACGAGCGGCTTTGGGAGCTGCGAAAGGTTCTCGGGAGACTCTCCATTACGAGCGACGGCATCTCGGAAGGCTGGCCCTGGAAGGAGAAGAGCATCCGGTGGGAAGAAGTGACGGCCGTCTTCTGCGATCGCCGGTTTATCCGGCGGTTCTTTGTGATCGTAAGTCAGGACGGTACTTCCATCACCATTCCACCGCACATCGCGATCGAGCTGGAAGTCGCCCGCAAGTTCTTCTACAGCCTCCCTGACGGAACCAGGATGGTGAACTTTGACGACTCTTACCGCAAGGGCTATCGAAGGGGAGGGAGAAGGCGGCGCGTGGACGACCGCAGCAAGAGCCGCGTGCCGGAGCTGCAGCCCATTCTTTGAACTGGAACGGCCGATCCCCCGCCTCCGGCCGATCCCCCGCCCGAAGTCACACCTATGACGCTTATGCAAGCGGACGCTGAGCGACGAGGACCCAGCGGGTGTTCGGCGGGTCAAAGCCGAAGAACTTGATCTCCCAGTCGTTGTTGGCTCCCAGCCACTCTTCGAGATTCATGCCATCACTGGTCGATTTGAGGTTCGTATCGAAGAAGACAACCATCGACTTCCACACGACCGGTCTTGGAACGACACCTAGGGAGACGTTGCGCTTTGCACCAACAATGGTGACCTCGGTTTGCATAACTGCCCAGTCTAGCAGCCAAGGGGCCGAGCCGTCATAGTCCCATCTGCGTCTCGAAAAACCGCGCTACCATAAAGCGGCATGTCCCAGAAGTTCTATGAAGAGGAAGAAGCCGACGCTATCCTCCGGCTGGCGGCGCAGCGTACCGGCGCCGGCGGCATGACCAGGGAGAAGCTGCTCTCGACGGCCGCGGAGCTCGGCATCACACCGGAAGCCGTAGAGCAAGCCGAGAGGGACATCAGAAGGCAGAGTCAAGAGGGCGGGCTTCGAAAAGAGTTTGAGCGTGGAATCCGGTCCGAGTTTTACGCCGATCTGACCTCCTATGTACTCGTCAACGGGTTTCTTTGCGCGATCAACTATCTCACCGCGCATTCTATCAACTGGGCGATCTGGCCCATCCTGGGATGGGGTTTGGGACTCGCCTTCCACGTCAAGGAGGCCTTCTTCAAGGGCTCACAGGAGCATGAGGCAGAGTTTCAGAAGTGGTTGGCAAAGCGCAAAAGCCGTGAGCTGGCGGAGAGCGACGCGGCTGCCGATCTCGCCGGGGAATGGCTGCTGGCGCATCCCGACGATGCCGACGGCGCCGCGCAATACGTGAAGGAGAAGTTGGCCATTAAGAAGCGAGACGCCCGAACGACCGTCGAGCTGGTTATTCGCAAGAGCCGCTCGGAGCTCTAGGCAGGCTGGGCCCCAGCAGCCCGAAACGGTAACCTTTCGGCTCTTATGCCTGAGCTGCTGCTGGAAGTCGGAACCGAGGAGTTGCCCGCGACCGCGGTCCATCGCGCCTATCGGGAGCTGGCGGACCGGATCTGCTCGCTGCTGGTCGAAGCGCGGGTGCTGGCTTCCGATTCGTCGCCAACCGCCATGGGAACGCCGCGCCGCCTGATCGTGAGCTTTGCCGACGTTGCCGAGCGTCAGGAGGACTCCACCAAAGAGCAGCGCGGGCCGGGCATGAAAGCCGCCTATGACGAGGCAGGCAACCCCACGCCTGCGTTGCTCGGCTTCTGCCGGAGCCAGGGTGTCGAGCCTGCCGACCTCCGCAACGATGGGCAGTATGTGTGGGTCACCAAGGTGCTTGCGGGAACCACGACCTTGGAGCTTCTGAAGGAGTTGCTGCCGAAGGCGATCGCCGGGATCACCTTCGACAAGACGATGCGCTGGGGAGCTGGGCGGCTTCGGTTTGCACGACCCATCCGGTGGCTATTGGCGGCGTTCGGCGGAGCACTGGTGCCATTCGAAATCGAGGGCGTTTCCAGTGGCCTTCACAGCTTCGGACACCGGTTCTACGCCCCGGACCGGTTCGACGCCAACTCACTGGACGCGTTGGTGAAAGGCCTTCGGCAGCGCAAAGTCGAACCAGATCCCATCATTCGGGAGAGAATCATCTTGGAAGAGGCGGCCTCCGCCTCCAGCGGGGTTCCGGACCTCCCGTCCAGCTTGGTTTCCGAGAACGTGTATTTGACGGAGTGGCCGACTGCGATCGAAGGGGGCTTCTCCAAAGAGTTCCTGGACCTTCCGACACCGGTGTTGGTCACTGCGATGGCGAAGCATGAAAAGATGTTTCCGGTCCGGGATGCCGAACATGCTCTGACGAACCGCTTCGTCTTCATTCGCAACGCGGGTGAAGACGAGAGCGTGCGGCACGGGTGCGAATGGGTCTTGAACGCGCGGTTTAACGACGCCAAGTTCTTCTTTGACGAGGACCGCCGCCGGACCTTGGGAGAGTTCTTGGATAAAACGAGCGGGATCGTCTTTCAAGAGAAGCTGGGAACGATTCGGCAGCGATGCGACCGCCTGAGCAAGCTGGGCGTCTACGTGGCGCCTTCCCCGGTCGAGGACGAAGCGGAGGTCCACAGATCGCACCAGGCCGGGCTCTATTCCAAGGCCGACCTTGCGACCGGGTTGGTGAGCGAGCTGGCTTCGCTTCAAGGGATCGTCGGGGGTGAGTACGCTCGAAGGGAGGGTTTTCCGGGACCGGTTTGCTGGGCCATCGAGACTCAGTACGATCTCGGGCAGAACCTGCCGCCCGTGGGAGTGCCTGGCCGCACCGCCGTTCGGCTGGTGATGGCCGACCAGTTGGACAAGCTGGCGGGCTACCTTGGCATCGGACTTGAGCCGTCCGGCTCGTCCGATCCGTTTGCGCTTCGCAGGGCAGCTTCCCTCCTGATCGAAGCCGCGTGGAACTGGCCCGACCGTCTGCCGCCATTTTCTGAAACGATCGAGGAGGCGTTTGCGGGCTACAGAGATCAAGGCCTCGCCTTGGACGAAACTGCGGCCAAGGAGTCGCTCCGGAGGCTGTTCGCCTCCCGGTACGCCTCGATGATGCCAGGCGTCCGGCATGACGTCCTGGATGCGGCGCTCCTTGCCGAGAACGACGCTGAGGTCACGAACTCCCAGAGTGTGAGGTTTCGCGTGAACGTCATCCAGAAGTTGGCTGACGACGTCGCCTTCGTCCAGACGGCGACCCGCCCTTTGAATATCGTCAATGCCGCCGCGAAGAAGGGAGAGTCGTTTGAGAGAGTCCGGCCTTTGGACGTGCTCGAACCGGCGGCGCTCCAATCGGACTCGGGAACTGCGCTGTTGGCGTTGGTGCGCCAAAATGCGGGAGCTTTCGCGGAAGGGCTGGCCGAAGAGGACCTGATCCGCGTGCTGAGGACATACCCGCCCGCCATCAACCGGTTCTTTGAGGAGACGATGGTGATGGCCGACGACCCGAATGCCCGTTTCGCACGCCTCACCCTCGCGCAGGCCGTCTCTCAACAGCTGTTGGCTGCAGGCGACTTTTCAAAGCTGGTGATCGAAGCGAGCTAAGTATCGGCTTACGCTTGCCTCTTTGTGCGGGCATCCAGCGTTGACGGGGAGTTCGGGACAGGTTTGTTCACATAGCTCTGAGCCAGGTCGGCCGGCCGATCTCCGTTGTTGCTTAGCTGCCAAAGAGCCTCTTTCAGACTGCTTGGCTGCACGCGGCCGGCCCGCCAAACGCCATACCTTCGCAACTCTTGCTGAGCATTGCCTTGGAGACACGCCAAGATGAAGATGCTTAGTCCAAATGGGGAAAGCAAACCGGTGACGATGGAAGGGGGGCCTGCAAAACTCTCGGGCCTGCGGGAGGCAATCGCCACTTTTCGGTCGCACAGGTAAGTCATCTTCGACGTTACGAAGCCGAGACAGGGAATCGTGGCAAGCAGGGTGAACGGGCTCACCTTGGCCGCCAATATCAGCATGAGTATCCATCCGAAGAGGCTGCAAATGCCCACGACTCCCAAGCCCTTGAATGCATCGACTGCAGCTTGGAGACCTTCGGCGGTTCCCTCCAAGGGCGCCTCGCCTCGGGGATAGGCGGCTAGCCGCTGCGACGCTCCTTCCGGAGCCACCTTAAGCCGCCTCTCGCTCTTCCGCCATTCGGGGAGTGCGAAGAAACTCGATCACAATCAGCACCGTCCAGGTAACAAGATAGTCGAATTGGGACGCGCTGGACAGGCGACTGTGAACCAGAGCGATGCCGATTGAGCAGCCGACGACCGCGCCAGCGGCGACGAGGTACGCCCGGGAACGCGAGTGGTAGGGAGGCAGATTGCCCTTGATCAGCACGCCGATGCGCGCCTGCGCAAGCACCCATGCCGCGGCTGGTTTGGTGAGCTCGATTCGAGAATACTCCCGGTAGATTCGGACCGGCCCTTCTCCCGAGACCAAGCGAGCCACCGCTTCTGCGATGAGAAGCTGCAAGCGTTCGTGTCGCACCGCGTCTTCAGCGGGAGTCGTAACGGTCGGCTTGTGGAGCACAGTCGGGAAGGTTGCCCCGTTGAGAGAGTCGGCCAGGCTGATTCCACATGCCTTGAGAATCCGCCACGACAGCCGGATCACGATGGCCTGTCCACAGGCCGCGGCGCAAGCGGGTAAGGCTTCGTTCGGCGCCGACAGAACCCAGCCGTAGAGGTAGCGGGCACAGAGGTAGCAGAGCCAAACAACCAGCAGCCCGAGAGCCCCGAAGTAGATTCCGGATGCCTTTTCGGCGTTGCCGCGCTTCCGCGACGTCCTAGCACGAGTGGCCACAAATGCCAAGATCGCGTGCGCCAGGTCTGCGTCGGCAACGATCTCCGAGACTCGGGCAAGCTGCTCCGAAGACGAGGCGCCGTTCTCGAGGAGCTCCGATGCCAGCTCGGTGGCTCTGGATACCGCCTCTTCCGATTGTCGGACGCGTAGGGCACGCTTCTTTCGCCGGCTCACTTTCTTCACATCCGACACGAACCCAACCATTGTACGACCCGAAACCGGCCGAACTGCTGCTGCGGATGCCAAAAGGCCGTCTTCAGCGAAGTCTTAACTGCTTCTCAAGCTCGTTCTCCCCTTAGAAGCGCAATCATTTCCGGGATCGGCTTCCCTCCTCCGTTCTACAGGTAGGCGCGCGAGTGGGCTCGTTCGGCCATCTTCAACCATTGTAAGGCCCGAATTCGGTATTCCTAAGACACACATGTCCAAAGACCGCGAAGTGCTGGAAAAGGCTGAGGAGTTTCTCAAGCGAGACGTTGCGCCCAACGCCGAAAAGATGGATTGGGACTACGAAACCCTGAAGTCCGCCGTCGACGGCCTTTGCGAGCTGGACCTGATGGCACTGAAGCGTCCCGAGGCGTATGGCGGACCCGAGATCTCCGACACGGCGGTGCGCCACTTTCAGGAGTTGATCGCCCGGTATTCAGGCGCGCTGGCATTTCTGCAAACTCAGCATCAGGGCGTCGTAGGCATGATCGCTTCCGGACCCAACCAGGTGCTCAAGGATGAGTATCTGCCTGGAATGGGCGATGGACGCAAGCTGATCGGTGTGGGCTTTAGCCAGCTTCGCCGCCCGGGTCCGCCAATCATGCGCGCCGAACCGGTGGATGGAGGATATCGCCTCAACGGCAACGTGCCCTGGGTTACGGGCTGGATGTTCTATCCGGAGTTCATGATCGGCGCCTCGCTCCCCGATGGCCGGGCCCTCTTCGCCCCAGTCCCGCTGAGCACGCAAGAGGGCGTAAGAATTTCTGAGCCCATGGCTCTTGCGGCGATGGCTTCGGCGAATACGGTCTCGGTGGAGATTGAGGACTTCTTCGTCCCCGAGGAGCGGGTGGCGCTGATCCGGGACGCTGGCTGGATCCAGAACAACGACCAGATCAATATCGCCCAGCAGGGCAGCTTCGCCCTCGGCTGCGCCCAGGCGGGCTTGGACGTGCTGCAAAGGAACGCCGATCGTCGCAAGCTCGCGTTCGCCCAAGAGGCCTACGAGCGGCTCTCAGCCGAGCTGGAGGACCTTAGGCAGGCGACCGAAGAGGCGCGCTCGAACATTCGGGAGGAGACCACGCAGGAAAGACTCGAACTTCGTGCCTGGCAGATCGAGCTCGCCGTTCGCTGCGCCCACGCGGGCGTCGCCTCTTCCAGCGGCGCCGCAAACTCCATGAGCCATCCGGCCCAGCGCATCTACCGCGAGGCGCTGGTTTACACCGTGAGTGCGCAGACAGGTCCTATCATGGAAGCCACTCTCGATCGGATCTCTCGAAAGGCATGATCACCACGGCGCAGCCCGGTCAGCTTTACCGCTTCAGACGGGCGCGTTTCGCTTTGTACCTGCTCGCCTTCGGCTTTGGCGGGTTCATGATCTTCCTCGGCTCTCGCTACCTGCTCCATCTCAACGATCTCACGAGGCATGGCGTAAAGGCCGAAGCCGAGATTTATAACGTCCGCTACGGTGGCAGCGACACTGGGCTTTACCGCTTTCAGGCAAACGGGCTCCCGTATCGGGGTCAGACCGACGACACCACTCCCAACAAGCACATCACGGTCGTCTATCTCCCGGACAACCCCAAAATTTCCGAAGACGTCGCCACCCTCCAGCCGATCAAGGGCTGGTGGCAAGTCGGAGTCGGAGTGGCGATCATTGCGTTTTATCTGGTGACAGGCTCGATGCTGGGCCGGAGATCTGCCGGATCCCTGTAGCCGCGATCTTGCGAGACTTGGCGTTTTGGCTTGGGCCGGTTATGCAGACACGGCTAAAGGCCAGCCTCTGCCGCGCAAGAGGTCGTTGGGTCGGAACCTGGATGCGCACTCCTTTGGCAGAGCTCTTCCATTTTTGGTTCCTATCCCGAAAGACCGCAGAACCAACGCGGCTCAACCTCGAGCGGGCCGATTAATCTAGGTCCTGTTCCAATTGCTAGGTAGTTCACAAAAGTCATCCGGCACGTAGAATCCCGGCATTGTTAAGGAGTATGTTTCTCTGAGGTGGCCGGATGCCGCCACAAGGGGAGGCGCTACGAGGCGCCGCCTTTTACTCGAAGTTGAGGCAGCCAGGGAGGGGGTTTTCGCTTCGGAGATCCTTCATGAAAAAAGCTTTTACGCTCATCGAGCTGCTGGTGGTTATCGCCATCATCGCCATTCTCGCCGCCATCCTCTTCCCGGTCTTTGCTCAAGCCAAGCTGGCGGCCAAGAAGACTCAGGGACTCGCCCAGGTCAAGCAGATCGGCACGTCGATGTACATCTATGTGAACGACTACGACGACGTCCTGCCTCCTTACCGAAACACGGATGACCTCAACGGTCAGCCCTTGAACCCGACATACCTCAAGCTGAAGGCGGCGGGTGACCCCAAGGCCGCCCTGTTCGAGTCGGACGGCCAGCGATCAATCCCCTCGATCTTCATCAACCAGATGCTCGATCCGTACACGAAGAGCAACGATATTTGGAGGGCTCCGACGTACTCCAACGCTTGGGTCGGAGTGCAGGATAAGGGCACTTGGGATCCGGGCTTCTTCTCCTATGGCGGCCAGAACTCCTACGGCGTGAACAACTACGTCTTCAAGGGCAGCACCACCAAGTTCCCGGCGAGTCCGTACTCGACCACCTCGTTGGCCGAGCCGTCGAACACGCTGCTCATCGTCGACGCCACCTACTACAACACGTTGCCGGCGCAGCCTCTCGGAGGATTCTGCAAGCTGGGCGGCTACGATCCCACCAATGGCAACTCGAGCTCCAGCTACATGTACTACTGGAAGCAGCTTGGCAACGACGCGCTCAACTTCAACAGCCTGGGCAGCCCGGATCCGCTCGATCCGTCCAACGCCGCCGACCTCGACAGGATCAATGCGCGCTACAGCGGTGTGTTGAACGTGGTTCGAGGCGACACCAGCGCCAAGGCGATGCAGGCCAAGGGTCTCGTGATGGATCTCCGAGACAAGGGCGCCAGCTCAATCTGGAACCCGACCAAGGGCGGCTGCGAGTAAGCAGTTAGCGGTCGCAAAGAAAAGGCCCAGCGCATTCGCGCTGGGCTTTCTTTTTTCTGACAGCTGGACTTGACGAGATCAGGATCGCTGGTCGTCTTCGTGTCGGCAAGTTCGTTCTTTGGAAAACGGCATCGCTCCTTCGAACCAATCTAGCGCAAGACGGGAGGGCAGGCTCTTTGGTTTGCGCTATTGCCTCGCGACTCGAGTTAAAAGAAGCTTTCGCCCATACGCAGCCGCGACCTGGAGGCTGTCGCATTGGCGCAGATAACCCGGTCAAAAGACTGCAACAACCCTTCCAGGGTTGGTCCGGAGAACGGATGGATGGCTGACCCAGGTAGGTCGCTTGGGCTGCCTTGACCTGCGGCTGATAGATGTAGCCGCTTCGCGGTATGTCGGAATCGGAACCGTCGAGACGCTCCGCGCGGCCACGAACCGGGAGACGGTTGCATTGGAATGCACGCCGATAGGAAGGCTCCAAC
>DASZPA010000242.1:0-5842 GCA_035550555.1 Fimbriimonas sp. | reverse complement strand
CATACTCGCTATCAATGCCCTTTCGCCAGAACCGACTGGAGACGCCGTTCCTCAAGGCGTACCTGGAGAAGGCGCCGGCCAACCCTCCCTACGTTCCAGGCTGGATTACGCCGGCGGCATTTCTCGTGTTCGCTCTGCTGCTGGGCCTTCTCTGGATCGCTCCGATAGACGGATGCCTCTCCTTGATCGTCGCGTCGGTGGTGGCGTGGGCTGTCGTGTGGTTCCTTCGATCTCGCTATCCTCCCGTGACCGAGCAAGATGTGGCGACTGAAAAGGCGTTCGCCGTAATCCGGAACCTGGCGGCTCACAAGACCGGGTCAGGCCTGACTCGCCGGCTTCCCTCAGACGTCCTTTTGGCCCTCGAAGAAGCCGTTTCGGCCCACGCGCTGGCGACGGCCCGCTGGACCACGGAAGACGCACTTGCTTACCCGGGCGGGTTGCAACTGATCGACTCTACGCTGTACAACTGCTTTCGCGCGGCAACGCCGGTGACCCGCTCGGACGCCCAGCCGTTACGAGAATGGAGGGCGATTTGCACCAACCAGATGGTCGTCGGAGGGATCGTGGATGCGATTCGGGTCAATACCGATAAGCTGACAGTGCTGGGCGGTGGGGCGGAGCGCCTTCAGGCCCTTGAGGAACTCCGTCAACCCTCACCGGATCAAACACTGCGGATCGAACTAGGAGGTCAAAAAGACGAATGACGATCTTAACAACCTTTGCGCTGCTTCTCGCAGCGGCGCCGGGCGCCCAAGAGACGCCGGACAACCCCACCAAGGGCAAGCACATGGTGTGGCAGGACGATTTCAGAAAGAGCGGCCTGCCGGACTCCGCGAAGTGGAACTACGAGAAGGGCCTGGTGAGAAACCACGAAGCTCAGTACTACACCGAAAACCGCCTCGAGAACGCCCACGTGGATCACCACATGCTCACGATCGAGGCTCGCAAGGAGGTTTACGAAAACGCCGAATACACCTCGGCGGCTTTGGAATCGAAGCTGTCGTGGGACCACGGATACTTCGAGATCAAAGCGAAAATTCCGACCGGACGAGGCGCTTGGCCCGCTATCTGGTTTCTGGGCAACTCGATCCGCGAGAAGGGCCCGGCTTACGTGGGTTGGCCGGCCTGCGGCGAGATCGACCTGATGGAAAACGTTGGATTCGATCCCGAGAAGGTGCATTTCAACATCCATGTTCCGAAGAACAGCACGGCGCAGGGCTCGGTGGCGAGCTCTCACATCGAAGTTCCAAAGGTCTGGGAGGGCTGGCATGTATATGGCCTGGACTATCAGCCTCATCGGCTCGACCTGTACTTCGACGGGAAAAAGGTGATGAGCTACCTGGACGACGGATCGGGAGAGGCCCAATGGCCCTTTGACAGGCCTCAGTTCCTCATCTTGAACCTGGCGATCGGCGGCGACTGGGGAGGGCAGAAGGGCATCGATCCGGCAGCCTTTCCTTCAAAGTTCCAGATTGCGTACGTAAAGGTCTATCAGTAACCGGTCAGTCCTGCATCGGGGTAACTTCGAGTTCAGATGAAGATCGCCGTAGGAGCCGACCACGCCGGATTCGAGCTGAAAGAGGCTCTGAAACAGCAGATCATCGATGCGGGCCATGATCTGACCGACCTGGGAGCGGAGACCTATGAGCCTCTAGACGACTACCCGGACTTCGCCGCCAAAGTGGGGCGTGCGGTCGCAAGCAAAGAGGTGGACCGGGCGATCCTCATTTGCGGCTCGGGGATTGGCGCATCCATTGCCGCCAACAAAATCAAGGGTGTGCGGGCCGGCATCGCTACGGAAAGTTATGCCGCGCACCAGGGCGTCGAGCACGACGATATGAACGTGCTCGTACTGGCTTCCCGCATCATCGGCATCGAGGTGGCGCACGAGGCAGTCCGCTCATTCCTCAATGCGGAATTCAGCGGCGAGGAGCGGCATGTGCGGAGGTTGAACAAGGTTTTGCTTTTGGAGGAGGCTGGCGAATGAGCGAAGGGAAATTCGATGTTGGAATGATCGGCTTGGGCACGATGGGCCGCGCGCTGCTGCTCAACATGGCCGACCATGGGTTTGCCGTTGCCGGCTACGACACCGACAAGGCGAAGGCCGATTCTCTCTCCGCAGCGAGAGACGACGGCAAGGTCCAGGGATTCACCGATGTGAAGGCTTTCGTCGCGGGCATTCGAAAGCCTCGGGCCATCATGATGCTGGTTCCTGCCGGCGCACCTGTCGACAGCGTGATCGGTACCCTTCGTCCGCTGCTGGAAAACGGCGACTTCCTGATCGACGGCGGCAACAGCTACTACAAAGACACGGACCGCCGCGAGAAAGACCTTCGCGGAGCAGGGTTCGGTTTCATGGGGATGGGAGTCTCGGGAGGCGAAGAGGGGGCCCGGCACGGGCCAAGCATGATGCCGGGCGGCACTCCGGAGAACTACAAGCGAGTCGGCCCCATCTTGGAAGCGGTGGCCGCGAAATACGAGGGCGCGCCTTGCGTGGCGCTTGTCGGCGCCGGCTCGGCGGGCCACTATGTGAAGACCGTCCACAACGGCATCGAGTACGCCGTCATGCAGCTCATCGCCGAGAGCTACGACCTGATGAGCCGCGGCCTGGGTATGTCGGCCGCCGAAATCGGCGACCAGTTCGCCAAGTTGAACGAAGGCATTCTGGGAAGCTTCCTCATCGAGATCGCGGCCGTCGTGCTGAGAAGGATGGACGACGCCGACCCCAAAAGGCATCTGGTCGACGTCATCTCGGACAAGGCGAAGCAGAAAGGGACCGGCAAATGGACGTCGCAGGACGCCATGGACCTCGGAATCCCGGTGCCGACCATCGATGCCGCTGTTGGCGCTCGCGAGCTTTCCGGCATGAAAGAGTTGCGAGTCGAAGCGGACAAATTGTACAAGTCGGCGGCACCTAACCTTGACAAGTCCCGGGTCTTGGGACTGCTTGAGAAGGCTCTGCACGCCTGCACGATGATCGCCTACGCGCAAGGGTTCTCTCAACTTCACGCGGCCGACAAGGAGTACGGCTTTGGAACGGACTTGCAGACGGTCGCCAAGATCTGGCGCAACGGGTGCATCATCCGCTCCAAATCTCTGGAGCCGATTCGCGCGGCTTTCGAACGGAAGCCCGACCTGGAGAATCTGCTCTTAGATCAAGAGATTGCCAAGTCCGTGCTCGAAGAAGAGCCTGCCCTTCGAGAGCTGGTGTGTTCGATGGTCCGTGAACGGATTCCCTGTCCCTCGTTCGGCGCGTCGGTTTCGTACCTGGACGGCTTCAGCAGCGCCCGCCTGCCGGCAAACTTGATTCAGGGGCAGCGCGACCTTTTCGGAGCCCACACGTATGAGCGGGTGGATAAGCCCGGCACGTTCCACACAAAGTGGGAAGCATGAGTCTTTCTGGCGGTTTGGTCCGTAACTCTTTTTGGTCCTAAGCGATGCATTTACAACAACTGCCTCCGTCCATCGTCGTGATCTTTGGTGCGAGCGGCGATCTCACCAAGCGAAAGCTGATCCCTGCTCTCTACAACTTGTTCCTAGACAAGCAGTTGCCTCAGCAGTTCACGATTATCGGCGTGAGCCGTGTCGGTGCGGTTGAAGCGTTTCGAGCTCAGATGCTGGAGGCGATCGGTCTCTATTCTCGCCGAGGACCCGCGGACCCGACCCAGTGGCGTGAGTTCGCCAAGCGCATCGAATACATCTCCGGGAAGTTCGAAGACCCAGGAATCTACGCCAAGCTGGCGAAGCGGATCGCCGACGACGAGAAAGAGTTCGGGCAGCCCGCTTCTCACATCTACTATCTGTCGATTCCTCCTTCCGTCTTCAGCACGGTGGCCGAGGGGCTGGGCGCGGCTGGGCTCTCGTCGACCCGCGACCGCGACCGCATCGTCATCGAGAAGCCGTTCGGGCGAGACCTCGAGTCGGCGCATGAGCTGAACTCACATCTTCTTCGCTGCTTCGAAGAGAACCAGATCTTCCGAATCGACCACTACTTGGGGAAGGAGACGGTTCAAAACCTGATGGCCTTCCGGTTCGCAAATGCTCTCTACGAGCCGATCTGGAACCGCCGCTACGTAGACCATGTGCAAATCACGGTTTCGGAGGACGTCGGAGTCGAGGCGCGAGGCGGATATTACGAGACGGCAGGCGCGCTGCGCGATATGGTCCAAAACCATCTGCTGCAGCTCTTGTGCCTGGTCGGCATGGAGCCACCCGTGAACTTCGACGCCGACGAGGTTCGCAACAAGAAGGTGGACGTTCTCAAGGCGATCCGAAAGTACAACGAAAGCGACATCTCCCAGTCATGCGTGCGGGGTCAGTATGGCCCCGGAGTGCAAAACGGCGAAATCGTCAAGGGCTATCGGGAGGAGATGGGGGTGGACCCCGCTTCAAATACCGAGACGTTTGCGGCTTTGAAGCTGTATGTCGATAACTGGCGCTGGCAGGGCGTTCCGTTCTATTTGAGAACAGGCAAGAGAATGGCTCGGAAGCTCTCGCAAATCGTGGTAGTTTTCCGGCCGATTCCTCACCAAATGTTCCCCAGCAACGCAAGCGATACCTTCGAGCCGAACCGCCTGATCGTGAACATCCAGCCGGAAGAGGCGATCGTCCTGAAGTTCGAGGCCAAGGAGCCGGGAAGCGGCATGCGCCTAAGAACGGTCTCGATGGATTTCAACTACTCCGAGGCTTTTCGAACCCAGAGCCGCGAGGCTTACGAAACCCTGCTCCAAGAGGTGATGGAGGGTGATGCCACGCTCTTTATGCGAAGCGACCAGGAGGACGAGGCTTGGAAGCACGTCATGCCTATCGTGGACGTTTGGAGCTCGATTCCCGCTTCGAGCTTTCCCAACTACCCCGCCGGAACGTGGGGACCGGACTCTTCCGACACGCTTCTGGCTCGCGATGGCCGAAGTTGGTACAACCCTCAGCCGCCGGTCGGGAGCAAGGGTTGAGCGTCCGGGTCTTTGACAGCTCGGAGGCACTCAGCGAGGAAGCGGCCGCCCATGTGGCTCAGCTGATCAGTGACTCGTCAGGGCCTTTTCACTTTTGCTTGAGCGGCGGCAGCACGCCCAAGAAGCTCTACGGGATCTTGGCATCGCCCGCTTATCGGGATTCGATCCCGTGGGAGCGCATCCATTTCTGGTGGGGAGACGAGCGGTTCGTGCCGCCCACCGATCCGGACAGCAACGAGAGGATGGCTCGCGAGGCGATGCTCGACCACGTCCCCGTCCTTTCCGAGAACGTCCATGCGATGTACCGCGAGGGTACGGCGGAGGATGCGGCCAAGGCCTATGAGTCGCTGCTGAGAGGAGTCACCTTCGATTTGTTGCTGCTCGGCTTGGGGCCCGACGCTCACACCGCATCCCTCTTTCCGGGCGATCCATCGATCGACGAGACCGGACGGCTAGTGGTCGCCTCCATCGGTGCGGCCGGCGTAAAGCAGAGGCTGACCTTGACACCCCCGATTCTGAACGCGAGCCGAGAGGTGCTCTTCTTGGCCGCCGGCGAAGACAAACAGGTCCCGCTCGCCCATGTGCTCAACGATTCCTACGAGCCTCACAAGTATCCGGCACAGATCGTGGCGCGAAATGCGCCGTCGGTTTTGTGGTTCATCGATTCTGCCGCCGCCGGCGGGCTGTAGGCCCAATTCGGAACGCGAACGCTCTGCCACAGCTGGTCTTAACAAATTTCCGTTGTCTCTTTCCCCGGCAATCACAGGAGAGCCCTCATTGCGGCCCGAACCCTTTCCGCGATGCGGCAGGACAAGACCAACCTGCGGGACTGGACCGAAGCCGCCAACTTCGCCTACAACTTGCCTGCCAACGTCGTAGCCCTATCGGAT
>DASZPA010000241.1:0-19775 GCA_035550555.1 Fimbriimonas sp. | reverse complement strand
AACCGCAACGCGGTTTGAGAACAAAGCCCAGGGTTCGCAGAACCCTGGGACGACGCGTTCACGTAAACCAACCCCAACGGGGGTTGCAGAGTGTCGTTACACGCGCTTCTTGTTCAGCCAGATCCCCAGCAGCACCAGGGGAAGCCAGATTGGACAGTAGACGAATAGATAGATCGCTATTCCGGCGGCGACCTTGCCGAACGCCACGAGGCCGCCTTCGGCGTCGGACCAGGACTGTTCGGCCCAGCTGGCCTGCTTCGGTTGAGGCGGCGCCGCCTGGGTCTTTGGCTTTTGCTCGAATGAGACGGCAATCCGCGACATCGCCGACTCGTCCTTCAGAGCCGCCGACTGTGCCTGAAGGCTGGCGATGTCTTGGCGCACCTGACTCAAACGGTCTTTGATTGTGAGAACGTCGTCGATATGCCGAGCTCCGTGGAGCATCTGCACATAACTGTCCTCCTCAGCCGTGAGTTCTTTTAGCCGGGCGTTGGTGTCGGCGTACTGGGCGGTCACATCTTGACCGGTCACATGGACCGACTTGATGCTGCCTTGGCCCGAAGCCATTCCCTTGAGGTGCTCCATGGCCATTGAGAACGACCGGACTGGGACGCGAATCGCCAGCACCGCGATCGGAAGGTTGTTCGCGTCGTTGTCCAGCGAGCTGCTCTCGATATATCCTCCCAACCCCTTCACATAATTCATGGCTTCTGACTGAGCCCGCGAGACGTCTGGGACGACCAGAGCTAGATCGCCGTTCTGAATCACCATTCGCTTGGAGGCGGCCAAGTTTTGTTCCGGTGCCGGCATCTTGGCTGCCTGATTCTGAGACGCGGGACTCCTGCCCGCTGCATCATTCAGCCCTGCGGGTCGATCAATGCTGCGGTTCAGGTCCACGCCGCCCTGAATTCTCAACTGCGGCATAGGTGCGGCCTTTGCAGCAGCAGCACCTCTAGTGGCGAAGTCCTTTTCCCTGAGGTCTCCCATGGTTTCTTGCTGCCTACCTGAAGACACGCCCGATTCCATCGGCATAGCGTTCCTCATGTTTTCCTTCATGCTGATTCGGGGCGCTGCTGCCATGTTGCCTCCGGTGCCGGACTTATCGGCAAAGGTAACCATGCTCGGCGAAGCAGCCATTGAGGTTTCATTCTGCGCCGACCCAGACGACATCTTCAGAATTGCCCCCGGGACGATCAACAGCACGAGCGTAGCCGGCAGCACCCAAGACGGGAACCGGAAACGCTTCGGTCCTCGGAACCTCGCCATCGCCTCTTCGGCCCCGAAAATATGGGGCTCGCCGGCCGTCGCACGGATCTCCTGTCCGACGAGCTTAAGGAACGCGACTTCTTGCGCCAGTGCGCCGTCGGTCTCCAACTCGCGGCGAATCGCTTCGGACTCTTCTGCCGGAAGCTCGCCGTCTACGAATGCTTTTAGATCTTCTCTCATGATCATGCCGGCACCTGCTCACCCGGCGTAAGGGCCCTGCGGAGGGCTAGAAAAGCGTGATGTAGGCGGGATTTGATCGTCCCCACCGGGACGTTGAGGATAGCCGCCGCCTCCTCGTAAGTGAGCCCTTCGATCTCGTGCATCACGACGGCCTCGCGATGCTCGTTGCTCAGCCTCAAAAGGGCGGCTCGCAAGGCGGTCCGGTCGATGATTCCCGTCTCCGAGGGCGTGTCGGCAGCCTTCCAAAAGTCGTTGAAGCCGATCTCGAACTTACGTTTTCGCGCCAGGTTTCGGCAGTGGTTGTGGGCGATTCCCAATAGCCAGGTGGAGAAGCTGGAGCGCTCGTCGAACTTCTTTATCTGGCGATGGGCCGTAATAAAGGTCTCTTGAGCGGCGTCTTTGGCAAGCTCGTTCCCCACGCGGCGCGCACAGAACCGAAATACGACGGCATAGTGCTCCGCAACGAGCTTGGCCATCGCTTCCCGTTCGCCCTTAGAGGCTTTCTCGACGGTCGCGTCCATCATAGTTCCTCGTGAGTGTCGCCAAAGTGCTTGAGGGTTCAAGGCATTTTGAATGGAGGTCTAACCTAGTATCCTTCCTTCCGTGCAACCCCTCGTCGGCATCGTCATGGGCAGCAAGAGCGACTTGGAGACCATGCGCCCGGCTGCCGAGATCCTGGACTCGTTCGGGATCTCCCATGAGATGAAGGTGGTTAGCGCCCATCGAACGCCCGAAGCGATGGTGGAGTACGCGCAAACCGCTCGAAAGCGAGGTCTAAAGGTCATCATCGCCGGCGCCGGGGGCGCTGCCCACCTCCCGGGCATGATCGCCTCGCTGACGACGCTCCCCGTCATCGGCGTACCGGTAACGACCAAGGCGCTTTCGGGCGTCGACTCGCTCTACTCGATCGTGCAGATGCCCGCCGGCATCCCCGTCGCCACCGTCGCCATCGGCAACGGAAAGAACGCCGGGCTCTTAGCCGCTCGCATCCTCGGCGCCTCCTATGAGGCGGTCGCGAAGAAGCTCGAGGAGTATCGCGACGAGCTCAAGGAGCAAGTCGCGCAGATGAATCGGGAACTGTAGCCGCGACCTGGTCTGTGCTGGTCTGTGGTCGCGTGAGCCTGGCGATAACCAGAGCGACTCAAATTTATCCAGGACCAATCGAGGGGTTTACGCGACCACAAACCAGGTCGCGGCTGCAGCTGAGTTCACGCCTTGTTCGCCCAAAGGAATCCGCGGCGCATGAGCTCTCTCGGTTCCGCTGCCTCCAAAACATCTCGATGATGCCCTAGGGCGTTGTAGTAAACGCGGCCCGCTCCATACATCTTGGTGAACACAACAGGCATCTGGCAGGGGTTGCCCACGTGTGGTCCGTCGACTCCGGCGATGGGGAAAGGCGTCGTTGCCAAGACGTTCACGCCCGGATCGATGTGGAGGTAGTACTGCTCACTGCTCACCTGGAAGTCAGAGATCCCGTCCGTGATCTCGTGGGGGTTGTCGCGCCGAATCTGAACGGGATAGTTCACCCCGTCGTTGCCCGGGTGAGCCACCCACTGCGCGCCGGTCATGAACTGCCATTCGGTGTCGAGCCGGAACGCATCGCACATTCCGCCGTGGCAGCCGGCCAGGCCGATTCCCAGTTTGGAAACAGCGTTAATCACCGGGTCGCGCTGCTCGGCGGTGATGCTGGACATGGTCACGATGGGCACCAGCAAGGACATCGAGTTCACCTTTTCGGAGTCGGCGAAGGAATCGAGCGAGGGGCTTACTTCGACGTCGAATCCTTCGTCCTTCAGAATCGTCTCGAAGAGATCCGCAACCTTGTCCGGCTCATGGCCGTCCCATCCACCCCAAACAATCAACGCACGCCTATCCGCCATGCGGAAAGGTTACCGTCAGGGCTCCAACTTCGGCGTGCCGTTCAGCTTCAGTTCGCCACCGACGAGGTCGCGAAAGAAGCAGTTTCGGTAGTTCTCGTGGCAAGCCGGTCCCGTTTGATCTACTTGGAGCAAGATCGTGTCCGCGTCGCAGTCGACCGATATCGACCGAATCTTCTGCGTGTGGCCGCTGGTTTCACCCTTCACCCAAAAGCTTTGACGAGACCGGCTCCAGTAAGTGGCGAGCCCCGTGGTGACGGTGCGTTGAATCGACTCGCGGTTCATGTAAGCCAGCATCAACACCTCATGAGTGGCGTGATCCTGCACGACCGCCGGGATCAAGCCATCCGAGTTGAATCGAAGCGAATCGAGAACGTCCACCGCAAAAGGGTACCGCGCGGTCCTCCAAGCTCCGTCAAGTAGAATCGCGAGGGAGCCCCCGCCCCGGAGAAGATCGCCTGACACCACATCCGGACAAAACCGAAACCAGATGTAGCCGCGACCTGGTTTGTGGTCGCGTAGGACCTATCAAGAGCGATGCGCTCTCATTGAGACCGATGGCGAGAGCAAGGCTTTCGCGACCACAAACCAGGTCGCGGCCACAGGGGATGGGAAGTCATTCCCTAGAGGTGAGAACGCTTGGATAGATCCAAAAAGCTTCTCTACGGAGCCTTGGCTCTCTCAATTCTTCCCCTCCTGGGTTGGTGGACTTACGGCCTGTTCGACCTGGACGAGGGGTTCTATGCCGCTGTCACCGCGGAGATGAATAGGCGCCACGAATGGATCACGCCGTTCTACGACGGAGTCCCATGGTTCGAGAAGCCGATTCTCTCTTACTGGGCGGCCAAGCCATTCGTGGCGATCTTTGGCGACGCGGTTGGACCTCGTTTTCCCAGTGTCCTCGCGACCTTCGCAACCTACGCACTGGTGGGCTGGTTCGCCAAGCGGCGCTTCGGCGTCCCTACCGCAGCCCTCTCGGTCGTTATGTTGGCGAGCAGCCTGCTGACCGTTGCGCTTGGCCGGATGATGATGACGGACCCGTTGCTGGTCCTCACCACCACCGGTGCGTTCCTCACGTTCTGGGAATCCATCGAAGGCGACAAGCGGTGGCGACTGGCTACGGCGTTCTGTCTTGGACTTGGAGTTCTCGCCAAAGGTCCAATCGCGGGCATCCTGTTTGTCCCGGTCGCCTTCTGGGTCTGGTGGAGATATCCCGACGTCAGAGAACGGTTCAAGGGCTACTGGCCCGAGGGGATCTGCATCTTCGTTCTGATCGTGGCGAGCTGGTACCTGCCGGCGCTGATCGTGAACGGCAAGGTCTTCGTCCAGAAGTTCCTGGTCGAGCAGAACATTGGGAGATTCTCCGGAGGTGATCAGGCGCACAACGTCCGGGGCCTCGAAGGTCTGATCTACTACCTTCCGGTCATCCTTCTCGGCTTCTTCCCTTGGTCCCTTCTACTTCCGCGAGCCCTTCTCAAAAAGCCGGAAGAGAACTCTGCCCTCATCGGCTACCTCAAGGCTTGGATCGTGGTTGTATTCGCTTTCTTCACCATTACCAGCGCCAAGCTTCCTCACTACATGCTGCCGATGGGGCCGGCGATCGCCTTGCTGATCGGACAGTGGGTGACGCGCGCGTGGAAAGAACTGAAGCTCACGCGCTACATCCTCCCCGCCGCTTGGCTCCTGTTCGTCGCCATCTTTGCCGAGTTCGGCTTTTACAGTTGGTACAACGGAGTAAACATTGGCGGCTTGGAGCTTCCCGGCGACCAGGCGGAGATTCACCGGCTGACGCGCTATGTGAAAGAGCATGAGATCCAGACGGATGAGGTCGCCGAGTACAAGATGGGCCACCAGAAAGGCTTTCCAAGCACGAGCAAATTCCATATCGACGAGACAAGCCACCCGAGCACGCTTTTCTATCTGAACAGCGCCGTCCTGGAGACTGACGATTGGTCGGTCTTGCTCGCGCAGAAGTTTCGAGTTTGGGTTCTCACCCGGAACAACCGAATCTCAGAGGAGGATGCCAAGGCGTCGGGTTCAAGGCTCCGCCTCGTCGATACAGGGTTTCCCCAAGACCTCTACCGCCTGTACACCCTTGACCCTGGCCCGTAGAGCTTGGGACTCCGCGGACGTGTCCGCGTCTCTGATTGCGCCGGAAGCGCGTCTATCGGATACAACACCAGTCCCACCGCCAAGACCTCTCCTCCGGAGAGTGACAAGACGCGGACACGTCCGCGGACTCCCAAGGTAGTCAACTCCTTCCGAACAACCCAACCGTCATCCCATTCAAATCCGCCGTTCATCTCCCGTTCACGTGCGCGATTTAGATTTGTTGCATGAGCAATGGCGCCAAGTTGGACTGCACACTGATCGATGCCTTGGTGAACCGTCGGTCGCGCCGGTTTCTTCAAGGCATGAAGATGCCTTCGGGGCCCCTGCAGTTCGAGAGCCGACAAGAGGCCGTTCCCCTGACCGAAGAGGAGGAGGCAACACTTGCGTTCGCCGCTTGTGGGATCACCGGCTTCGCCCTCGGGGACCTCAACTATGCTCGCGGTGAAGGCGGGACGATCATGGCCAACTTTGTTGGGCGCACCATTCCCAGCGGCGATGCCATCAACTCCGTCTCGCTGATCGTCACCAACGATGAGGCCACGTACTGGATCAAGCGCCCACAAGACATGACGACCGCAGACGTGCGCGACCTCGCTGCGCTCGCCAAAGAGAGGCGGTTTGTCGAGATCTACCGGCGGTCCCGCGTGAAGATCAAAGATGGCCGCTCCGCCCCGCCCGTCGAGCAGCCCCACAACCTGCCCGTCAACCGGTGGTCGCTCTATGCGAAAGGCGCCAGCTACTTTCTGCCGGTGATGGAGCTCACCTACCTGTACATCAACGCCCTCCTCGAGATCTTCGGCGAGTGGAACGGTTACTGGCTCATCGATGAGAGAAACCGTTTCAAGCCTGCAGGCATCGGTCGCTTCGCCAAGTCCAAAGGCGGGCACCTTAACGACGACATGTCCTCGGGACGTGCTTTCACGGTACAGATCCTCGAGTCGCACGTCTCCGAGTTCATGGCCACGGAACAGGGAATGGCCGTCCAGAACATCGCGCTCACAGCTCACGCGCTCGGCCTCGGCGGCTTCCCGCACTGGGCGGCCCATCCGAGCGCGTGGTTTGAGGAGGTCGGCTTCGACTGCCGCCAGATGCCCGTCCCGCGGTTCCTCGGCATGAGCGAAGCCCTTACCAAAGTCGCGGGCCTTATGGGGCGCAAGCAGACTCTGCCGGTCGTTGAGCGGCTGCGGCGAGGCGGCAAAGACCTGTTCAAGGCGTACTGTCCGCCCTGCTTTCCCAACATGCGAGAAGCGGTAATGGCCGTCGTGGAGCAGCAGTTTGGCGAGAATGGAACCTATCGGCGCTCTAACTCGCTCGGATCGTGGAAGTCACCCAAGAGCGTGTTGGGGAAGGCCGAGCCGCCCTCGAAGCAAGCAATCGAAGCCACCATCGCCTACTGCGAGTACATCTACAGCCGATACGGCCGCTTCCCGTGCTATCCGATGCCGTTTAAGACCCTCTTGGGTTTCCAAGCCGGCAGAGTTGAAAGCAGCTTTTACGAGGAGTATTACGATCCTGCAGTCGGCGAGTTCTCGAAGCCAAACGCGACGATGGAACCTGCGATGTCCTGATTGGGTCAGGCGGAATAAAGGTGCATTTCGCGCCTTAAGGAGGCCTACCGTGGCTTATACAGCTCCTGCCAACATGGCGACCACACCCCGAACGGCCGACGTGAACGCCGGTGCGAGTCGGGCATTTCTGGTGTTGCGCTTCGGCTTTACCATCCTGCCCATAATCGCCGGCATCGACAAGTTCTTTGACTATCTGACGAATTGGGATCAGTACCTTGCTCCCATTGTGGTCTCCACGTCTCACCTTGGGACCCATGCGTTCATGCAGATAGTCGGCGGCATCGAGATCGTCGCCGGACTGGTCGTCGCTGTCTTCCCACGTATCGGTGGCTACATCGTTGCTCTATGGCTCGCCGGGATCATTGGCAACCTGTGCCTCAACCCGAACCACTATTGGGATGTTGCCGCAAGGGACTTCGGCCTGTTCCTCGGCGCGATTTCGCTCGGGTTCTTGGCAGAGTGGGCCGCAAGACGGCCAGCTCCGTAGCCATCTGGCGATTTTGTGCCTGGCTACGAGGAGCGGAGAGCCAATGGGACATCGGCCAACCTCTCCGCCTCGGCCGACCGCCTCTCAGCTTCCGCCAACACCTCCGGCGGCGTTGGGAACCAGAAACCGACTACCAGCACGGCGACGGCTCCAATCAGCGCGAACCAGGTGAACGAGACCGTCCAAGGCAGATGGAAGCTCCATGCCGGGTTGAGCTTTCCGGGAAGGTCTCCGAGCACGGACGTGGCTACCAATCCCGCGATAAGACCAAGGACGTTTCCGCGGTCAGAACCGCGGCGCTTGGTGAAGATTCCCAGGAGAAAGACGCCAAGCATCGGACCGGAGATGTATCCCGCGATGCCAAGGACGACCGGAATCAGCCCGAGATCTGGGTTTTTAATCTTGGCGTAGGCGAAAGCTGCGGCGACACCGATCATGAGAAAAGCGAAAAGCAAGGTGAAGAGCCGGGCCGTGGCAAGAATCTTCTCCTCTCCATATCCCCTGGGCTTCGCTACGAACGGCACATAGAAGTCGTTGGTGGCGCTTGTGGCCAGCGCGTTAAACGCTGCGGAAGTCGAGCCCATCGCCGTGGCAAACACTCCGGCAAGAACCAGCCCGCGAAGCCCGACCGGCATCACGTTCAGGATGTAGCTCGCGAAGACGTCCGCAGCGGCCTCAGGTTTGTAGGTCGGCTGAAGTTGAAAGAAGGCGAACAGAAGAACGCCGATGAAGGTGAACACGGCGGCGATCGGAATGTCCATAAACGCAGCCGTGAGCAGGCTTCGACGAGCCTTCCGATGATCTTTGGCGGTAAGAAGCCGCTGGACCATGTCCTGGTCGGTTCCGAAGGCGGCCACGTTCGTGGCAGTAGCGGCAATCAGGGCCGAGACGAGAGTGTAGTCGTTAGTGACGAACTCCCGCAGGTACAGCATCGGCGTCATCGGCAACGTTGCGTCTGTCGGATGGATCAGGTTCTGTGAAAGCTGCCAATCGCGGATGCTGGTGGGATCGAAACCCGAGGCGAAGTAGCCACTGACCGATCCCATCTTCGGCACGACATGGACGAGCGTTTGAAAACCCCCGACATGGGTGAGCAATGTGCCGATTGCCAAAAGGGCCGTCCCGAACATGAGCGAAGCCTGGATGAGGTCGGTCCAGATGACGGCTTTAATGCCGCCTTTCACGGTGTAGAGGCCCGTCAGGACGCTGAGAAGGACGATGGCGATGACATAGGGAAGCACCGAGTCGACCGGCTTCTGCGAGACGACCACCGGGTTGCCATGGTTCACCAAAAGCTGCCATGCGAGAACCATCACGATGGATGGGATGAACAGCCGCGCACCGGAAGCCAACGTTCGCATGAGCAGGAATAGGCCCGCGGAGAAGTTCTTTGTCTGCGGCCCGAAACGGATCTCGAGATAGTCGTAAACCGTGTAGACCTGATAGCGATAGAAGGCCTTGAGAAACCAGTTGCCGACCACCCAGCGGCCGATGATTACACCGAACGTCAGGAGCGCGTAAGCAAGGCTTTGCCGCTTGAACCCTTCCGTTGGCGCACCCAGGTAGGTTGCGGCGCTGGTTTCCGCGGCGATGATGCTCGCCATGACCGCCCACCAGGGGATCTGCCGGCCACCGAGCGCATAGTCGCTCAGCCGCTTCTCGCGACGCCCCATCCGCAGCCCAACAGCCGCGATCAGCGCGAAGTAGCCAAGGATGATCAACCCATCCAGAGCCAAACCCATGCAGGGCAGTATACGGAGCGAGCCGGTGGGAAAGGTCCCGCGATTCTAGGCTAATCCAGCCTTTTGCCGAATGCGAGCCGTATCCAGCCGCGTCGGGCCGCCGTCCGGAGCAAACGGCTTCTTGAGGTTGAAGGCGAACGGCGTTGGTCCTTTACGGAACAGGTGATCCATTCGATCGGCTGCTTCCTGCCAACTGACGGCGTCGCCATCGTCGATCCACCAAGCGGTCTGCTCGGGCAAGACGACCTGGACAAACCAGTCGTTGCGCCTCGTCATCGCTGCGCCATGAGAACCGTGGTAGCTAAAGGCGGCGACCGATTCGAGATCGTCCCAAATCGACAACGTGGCAGCCGTCTTCGGCGAGTCTTCTTGCCCCCAGCACTTTGGCGTGACGATCTCTCCCCAGGTTGTCGTCAGGTTCCCGATCTCTCGGCGGGAACGATCGACAAACCCCTCCATTCGCTCGGCAGACTCGAATACTTCGGGGACCCGGTCGAGAAACCCTTGGACCTCCGGGTGCCCGTACTCGGCTTTCAACCGCCCGAAGGTGAAGAATGCCAGCTTCTTGGACATGGCCGAGTATATCGCCGCTTTGTGGCTGTTACGCGAGATATGCTGCCGGAATGCCCGTTACCCGCGATTTCCACATCGTCGAGAACTACCGCCCGGAGCGGCCCGTGGAGGCTCCGATCTCGGAGGAAGACGTTGCGAGATTTGCGGACGACGGATACATCCACCTGCCAGCCGCTCTCACCGAAGACCAGTGCAAAAGGCTTCGGGAGGCGACCGACAGCGTCGCTTCGAAAGAAGGCGCAAAGGCTGGGGCGGGCGGGTTCTTCTTGCGTCATCTGATGGATAAGGACGAGGCGTTTCTGGAGCTCCTGAACCACCCGCTCTTTCTTCCCATCGCGCGCATCATGCTAGGGCCGATGGTTCGAGTCCTTCCGGTCACGGCTCGGGTTGCCGTTCCCGGGGAGCCGAACCAGTCGGTGGAGTGGCATATCCATCAGCGACTTGTCCCGCGACCATTGCCTCCTTTCTTCTCGCAGCCGGTCGCACTGGACACGCTGATCTATCTGGACGACGTGGATGAGGAGACTGGACCGCTTCAAGTCGTACCCGGCAGCCACCGGATCACGCAGGAGGAGATCCCGAACAAGTCGGCTGATCAGCCGGGGCAAGTTACGTTGATGCCGAAGGCCGGAGACGCGATCATGACTCACGGCAATGTCTGGCACCGCGCGCTTCCAACCACGGAGAAAGGGCGGCGAAGGCGGCTCATCATCTTTCCTTTTGGTCCCGCATGGGTGGCGCTCCCCACCTACGGAGTGAGACCCAAGGACGGCTTGCTGGACAAACTTGCCGCAAGCGCCGATCCCGACATGCGCGAGTTACTCGGTGACTGCGAGCGGATCTACTGATCGCCTTCCGATGAAGTGGGTGACATCCCAATGCTTGGCATGGCCCTGAACCGTTGAGCCCTCCCGCTCCACGTGGTCATAGTGGAGGATTTCGAAGGGCGCGATCAGGCGTCGGATTTCATCCTGCGTCTGGACACAATATCCGCCGGATGCCCACGAGTCGTTGGGACCGAGAAATTGAGCCATAAGAAGCCCGCCTCGGCGGACCCAAGAGACGATCCTGTTCCAGGTTGACTCGAACTCCGAAGGGTCGACAAAGAAGAGGGAAAACCCAGCTACCACCACGTCAAATGGCCGATAGAAATCGAGGTCCTCAATAAAGGCCATTTTGGTTTCAACCCGCGGATTCCCTTTGGACTGCAGCACCTCGAGCGGCTCCTTTTTGGCATCGACCGCCAGCACTTGCAGACCCTTCTCTGCCAGAAAAAGCGCACCCTGCCCTACTCCACATCCAACCTCGAGGGCCGTTCCAGTCTTCGGCAGGAATGGCTCGAGCACCTTGTAGAGGGGATGCACCGGCTTGTCGGCGGCCGCCTCGAAATACTCCTCCCAAGAGCTCTCCGGGTTCGGCATCACCTCTCGATTCGGCATGTGGAAAGCTTACTTGGAGGACGCAGACCGATCGGTGCTAAGGGCTCTTGAACTTCAGCTCCTTCTCAAGGTCCTCTAAGGCCCGCTCTGCTTCGGCCACAAAGCTCTTCGCGCCGTGATCCATTAGAATCTTCCGCACCTCCGGCTTTGACGCATAGTCGAGCGCGCCATTCCCGTCGAACCGCCGCGTGTTCAGGCGGCCACTCTTTTCCAGGCTCTCCAAGGCTTCCCTCTCCTCGGCGCCAAAGCCTCCCATCCCCGCCGACGTGATCAGCGCGCGTGCTACATCGACTCGAAGGTTTGGGTCCGCGCCGTGATCCAGTAAGAATCTGACCACAACTGGATCGTTGTCCATCGCAGCCATCATGAGCGCTGTGAGTCCGTTCCAGGTTTGATGGTTGATATCGGCCTTGGCATCGAGGAGTATCTGCAGCACTTCGGGAGCCTTGGAGCTTTCGTGAGTTCCCGAAGCGAGATACATAAATGGTGTCGTGCCGAGCGAGTCTTCCAAGTTCGGGTCGGCTCCATATTTCATGAGCAACCGTATTGCAGAGGCAGGACCAGCCAACGCGGCCATGTCAAGAGCCGTTTGTCCTGCCGAGATGCCTCTCGGTTCTCGAAGATTGGGATCGGCGCCGCTTGCAAGCAGGAGTTCGGCCATCTTCTCGTTTTGCAGTGCCTCACAAAGCAGCGGAGTGCCATCAGGCAATCTCACGTTCGGGTTGGCCTTGGCAGCAAGCAAAGCTTTGGCTACCGGTAAATCGTTGTTTCGAACGGCGACCACCAGAGGCGAAAGGCCGGCTTCGTCCTTTGAGTTCGGGTTCGCTCCCCGTTTCAGCAGCGCATTCACCCTTGCAGCATCGTGAGTTTGGATCGCGTTCATTAAGGGGTTCCTGGAGAAAGCAATCTGGCTGACGGTGACCGACGAAGAGCGAGCTCCAGGAAGTCTTCGGGGCTTGTGACCATGAATGAGGATCTGCCAGACCTCGACGTTCAGCTGGCGCCGCTCGAGCACCTTTCCCCAACCAACGAACAAGCCGTCGTTTCGATAAGCAAAGGAGAGGTAGGCCTTCTGCTTTAGAAACTGTTGGAACTCGGCGACCGACTTTAGATGCTCTTGTCCCTCCTCCACGACAGCCCGGCTGATCCCGTTGTGCGGTTCCCAATGGTCTCCGGGGCCAGGATAGTAGAGGTCGAGGTGACCATACCAGCGCTCACCACGCTGATCCATTTCGAGCGTTCGCGTCGCACCCTCCCACGTGTAAGCACGCGTGAGAACATTCAGTGCCGTGATCGAGATCGTTCCGATCTTAGTTTTAGCGGTGATCCTCATGCCCTGCGTCATCACGACCTCATTCGCGCCGAGGAAGTGAAGGCCGTGGGAATCGGTTCTCACGGCCTGCGAGGCTTGCGAGACGACGGCAAAGACCATGATAAAGGCAATCATTGCCCAATCTTAGTCCCGCGCTTGGCTCAAGCTACAAAGCCCCAGGCGCTACTTAACGATCTGAACGCCTGTGTCTGATCCCACGGCTTTATGCGTGAAGCCGCCGCCCGGTGTAGTCGGCTTTTGGCTCACGTTCTTTGTGGGCACGGTTCCCGCGTCGGGCGACTTCTCTTGGCTCATGTCGACCTGTTGAGAGCAGCCGGCAAGAGCCAGGAGGAGGAGTGGCAACAAGCGTCTCAGTTTTTGCCCCACAGATACTTGTCCTTGTAGTCGGACGTGAAGTGGGTGTCGTTCGCATCCTGGTTGATCGCGAACGTCGTTCCCGCGGCCAAAGCGCCGACCGATAGCCGTTTGGCGTGGCCGTCTGCCCACGAGATATTCGATCCGCCCGCGGTTCGTGCGACCAGGCCGCCGGTTTGGCCGCCGTTATTGATGCTCAGGCCGAGCGTGGTATCCCAGCCGCTGTTCTTGCCCCAGTTCCAGATGCAGGCGGTGTTGCCGTCCACCTGGTTCGGGTCGGAGCCGTCCAGGTTCGTGTCCCAGCACATGGGCGCATCGACCATGCCCGTCCAGTAGTACGAAGGAGCGCCGTTCCACTCCTGCTGGGTGTCGATTCCCGCGTTGTACATTTCCGTGAAGTAGACGGTCTGCGCGGGCTTGTTCAAGGAGGTGAGTGAGATGCCCTTCGGGAAGAAGTCGGTTCCGTTGTAATACTCAGGACCCATATACATATGGTTCATTGCCAGATTGCCATAGAGCAGGTAATTGGCTGTCGGCGCGGAGGCGAAATTCGGATCCTTGTAGATGGGTGAGCCCGCTGGATCAGTGAGGATGTCCAGATTCTTCAGGTAGGGGTACAGCAGGGCCCGCCAGCTATTGAACAGGTGCCCACTCTTGGTGGTCTGGACTCCGTTAACTGGCGTCGAGTTGTCCCACGTCTCGCAAACCACGCCCGTGTCGTCGTAGTCGTTGGAGTAAATCAGCGCTCCCAGGGCGATCTGTTTGACGTTGCTAAGGCTCGCGGCGCCCTTGGCGGAAGCCTTAGCCTGCGCGAAAACGGGGAACAGGATCGCCGCCAAGATGGCGATGATCGCGATCACGACCAAAAGCTCGATCAAAGTAAAGCCTCGTTTGCGATAGTTCATCGGTTCAACCCTCCGCCCGGAGGCACATGGCCTGTCCGAACACCGCAATGATACGGCAAGACTATGGACCTGGCGTTCGCCAGCGAAAAGTTATTAAAATAGAACATCATGCCTGCCAGAGTCCATCAAAAGGCGTTTTCTCGACCGAACACGATGAGCCCCGTCGCCTCGGTGTACCGGATGTTCAGCGAGGTCGGTCTTCCCAAGGGCCACGAGGCACACTTCCACGCTGAAACAGTCGAGATCTGTTATGTGCTCCGTGGAAGGCTCGACTGGTGGGTGGGCGATTCGATCTATGAAGTTCACTCCGGCGACGTGATGGTGATGCCTCCCGGCGTCGCGCACGGCTCGGTCGATTCGACCCTTCAGCCTTGCGAATACTACGCAGTCCACCTCAGCCCGTCCGAATTGCCGCCATCGGTGGCCGAGGCGATCAAGGGACCGATGGTTCGCGGACTTCATTCCGGCCAAGCGGAGGCGGGCCAGCTCGTTGTTCGGCTTTTTCATGAGCACGAGCAGCCCGACTCATGTAGCGAAGAGGTCTGCCGATCGCTCTGCACGATGCTGGTCGTGGCGTTGGCTCGCGATAAAGGCGCCGGTTCCAAGCGGCGGATCAGCGACTTTGTTCAGAGGGCGCAAGAGGTGCTGCTCTCGGTGGAGGAGAGCGGCTCGCCAGTCGCCGCGGCAGCCAAGCAGCTCGAGGTCTCGACGGTCTGGCTCAACCGACGATTTCGAAGCGAGGTCGGCGAGTCGCCGGGGGAATGGGTCCGGGCGCGCAAGATCATCGAGGCGAAAAAGCTGTTGGCCTTCGACGGCGCGGGCGTTACCGAGGTGTCGGTACGGCTGGGTTTCAAGTCGAGCCAGTACTTTGCGAATGCTTTCAAGCGAGAGACAGGCGTCTCACCTAGCGCCTATCGAAGGATGTCGGCGGTTACTCGTGGAAGGCGCAGGAGTTCCGAGGCCGTACAGGCTGGCGTGTGACGGGGTAACGTCATCTTTCCATGAGCCAAGGTCCCCTCGCAGGAATCTTCAACATCGTCGACGCCAAGAGCCGCCGTATTTCCAGTTATGACAGGTCGGGAGGCAACGCCGACTTCATCAAAGTGCCGCAGGGCGAGACTGTCACGCTCGCCGAAATGAAGGGCGCGGGGATCGTCAAGCACATCTGGATCACCATCGCCAGCAACGACGAGCTACACCGCCGCAACCTGGTGCTGCGCATGTATTGGGACGGCCAGGAGCACCCGTCGGTCGAAGCTCCCATCGGCGAGTTCTTCGGGCAGGGCTGGGGCAAGAAGTACAACTTCGTCTCGCTCCCGCTTGCCGCCGCACCCAAAGAGGGCAATGCCTTGGTCTGCTACTTCCCCATGCCCTACGGCAACGGCGCGAGGATCACGGTGGAGAACCAGGGAACCTGCGATGTGGGCAGCTTCTACTACTACATCGACTTCGAGGAGCATCCTTCGATCCCCGACACCGCCGGCCGGTTCCACGCGTGGTACCACCAAGAGCTAACTGAGCCGGAGAGCGACCTTGGGTCCACCGAAAATGAGTGGGCGCTGATCGGCGAGCAATCAAACAACTGCTCCGACGCCAAGAACTACCTCTTTTGCGAACCTGATGGCGAGGGCCACTACGTAGGCGTGAACTACTTCGTGAACTGCCCCAGTCCCATCTGGTACGGCGAGGGCGACGACATGTTCCTCGTTGACGGCGAGCCCTGGCCCGGCAGCGCGCACGGCACCGGCACTGAGGATTACTTCAACCAGTCCTGGTGCCCCGACGAACACTACCTGCACCCTTACTTCGGCACCGCCTACGCTCCCGGACGCAACAACAACGACGGCCGCTTCGGTTGGATCGGCCATACACATGTGTACCGGTTCCACCTGGAGGATCCGATTCGGTTCAAGAAGTCGCTCAGAGCAAGCATCGAGCATGGACATGCGAACTGCCTGACTCTGGATCTTGCCTCGGTCGCCTACTGGTACCAGACCCTTCCGAGCAAGCCGTTCCCGGCGCTGCCTTCCGCCGAAGAGCGAAAGCCTCGGCCGACGGTGGGTGTGGTCGAGCTGCATCGGCAGCGAGAAGCCTGGCGACAGTCGCGCGGCGCGGGGCTTCAATGGGGCGACGAGAAGGGGTAATCCCGTGCCTGACGAGGGCTCGACCTATCCCAAAACTTACGCGAACCAGACGCCTGCGTTGGGGTGCGTTTTCTACGGGATCGCGGGAGCTTTCTCGGTGGTTCCGTGGGTTAGCGTTGTGCAGGCCAAGCCAGGCGAACAGCTTCAAAATGCCTGCGCTTGCTTGGCCTTTACGGCCGTCGGCGCCTGTTTTGCCGTGGGTTTTCGGATGAGCGTTCTCAATCCCGTTGTGACCCTCTACGAAGACCACGTCGAATGGTTGGATTGGCGGAAGAGAAAGCACAGTAAGAACTTTGAAGAGCTCTCGATCGCGTTTTGGAGGGCCAAGGACTGCTATGTGGTCTCGTACGGATACGGTGAGAACGCGTTCACGATCTATCCTTACACGATCCATGGTGGCGAGCTACTGCACGAGCTTGTCGAACGAGTGCCTGGCGCGAGGGAAAAGCTGCAGAGTCAACACGCGATCCCCTAATGTCAGTATCGCTTTCCGCGAAAGCGGC
Organism: Fimbriimonas sp.; assembly: GCA_035550555.1. GTDB lineage: Bacteria > Armatimonadota > Fimbriimonadia > Fimbriimonadales > Fimbriimonadaceae > Fimbriimonas. The sequence goes on along the minus strand of DASZPA010000241.1, from coordinate 3,295 downwards.
CCGGAAATCAACGACGGGGTAGCTACTTCTTCCGTTTCTTATCGAAGTTGTCCCAGTACGCGTCGCCGATATGAATGAGCTTCTCCACGTCGGTCGGGCCGTCGGGTGTCTCGACCTTCAATTCCGAGCCGCTGACGGCGATCTCGAGCAGCACGTTCGTCTCTCCGGCGGCAGTGTGTTCGAACCCGTTGATCGAAACTCCGACCCGCCCTCGCGAACGGGTCACTGTAGCTTCAGAGATCACCACATAGTTCGGAGGCATGGATCTTTCCTGAGCCTGCCACTGACGCCGAGAACCTCGGCGGGCGCCGAGGTCTTCCTTCGCTTCGCCGAGCTCGGGAAGCCACTGGTTGACCTTCAGCTCCGAAACCTCGGACAGCTCGAACCTGATCGGCGCGCCCTCGGGCCAATCGTAGTAGCCGTTCAGGTGCGGAACGACCGCCTCTAGCAGCACGCACTGCCGAGGCTGGTCAGAAAAGATGCGGGTGAGCGTCCCCTCGTGGAGAACCCCCCACAGGGAGACGCTTTCGGTTTCGACACTATGGTCCATCTATCCAAAGGCTCCTTCCCTCACCCTAAGCACAAAAGTGTGTCATTAAAAACGCTTGGGCTGAAACGCCCAAACGTGCTGGTTTGATGGCAACGCTAGGCTCGTGCTGTCTTCTTGCGTTGGAAGCTCTTGGGCCCTCGCTGGGTTCCCGGACGGAACGGACGCCGCTTCGGCTGATGGGACACCCTGGATTGGTGCGGAGGCAGAGGCCTTTCCTCACGGTCGGCATGTCCGCCGCGGCGTGGAATCGCCACTTTCAGGATCTTCTCGATCGCTCGAACATCCTTCGCCTGATCGGGAGTCGCCAACGTAATCGCTACGCCCTCTTCACCGGCGCGCCCCGTTCGACCGATCCGGTGAACGTAGTCCTCGGGGTTATCCGGTAAGTCGTAGTTCACTACAAGCGAGATGTTCTTGACGTCGATACCGCGCGAGGCGATGTCGGTCGCAACCAGCACTCGGTACTGTCCGCGCTTGAAGCCGTCCAACGCTTCTTTTCGTTGCGCCATCGTTCGGTCCGAGTGGATCTCGGCAGCGGAATGGCCCATGCTTCGAACGATCTTCGCCAACTTCCGTGCGCCGTGGCGAGTCCTGGCAAACACAAGAACCGTTTCGGGGTGGTCCTTCAGTAGTAGGCCGAGCATGTTCGGCTTTTCTTCGTGGGGAATCGAAATGAGCTCCTGTCGGACAAGCTGTGCCGCGGTGCCGGGCCGGCTGACTTCGATCCGTTCCGGACTTCGAAGGAATCGGTGGGCCAGATCTTCGATCTCCTTCGGCATCGTGGCCGAGAACAGCATCGTCTGCCGCTGGGCGGGGACCTGCTCCAGAATTCTAGTAATCGCCGGGAGGAAGCCCATGTCGAGCATCCGGTCCGCCTCGTCGAGCACGACGGCATCGATCCAGCCGAGTTTCACCGATCGCGATTGAAGGTGATCGAGGAGACGGCCGGGCGTTGCGATGATCAAGTTGGGATGCGATTTGATCGCTCGGACCTGGTTGATCATCGAAGCGCCGCCGATCAAGACGGCTGTTCGGTAGCCGAGGGAGTGAGTGAACTTGCGCGCCTCCTCTTCAATCTGGAGTGCGAGTTCGCGGGTCGGTGCGAGGACAAGTGCTTGGCGGATCTCGCCATTCTGAAGTCGATGGAGCAGCGGCAGCAAAAATGCCAAGCTCTTGCCGGTGCCGGTCTGGGCGATGCCGAAGAGGTCGCGGCCAGATACGGCGACGGGGACGGCCTGGGCTTGAATGGGAGTTGGTGTTCTGAATCCGTTCCGATTCAGTCCTGAAAGCAGCTCCGCGCTCAGTCCGAGGCCGGTAAAGCCACTTTCGTTTTGAGTTTGTTGCATATATTGGTTAAGCAAGACAGTATGACGCCTGGCGCTAGGAAAACATTCCCTTTTTGGGACCTAGACATGCTTACTGCGAATTTGTTCTACGGCTTTTGAAATCTGCCCTGCGGCGAAGGCCACTTCGTCGAGGGTCGTCTCGGGTCCAAGGCTGAACCGAAGCCCCTCCTTCGCCTCCTCCATCGAGTAGCCGCAAGCCAGCAAAACATGGCTCGGCTCGATGCTCCCGCTAGAGCAAGCGGCTCCACTCCCGGCACTCACGCCCAGCCGGTCGAGGATGATGAGTAGGGTCTCCGCGGAGATGCCGGGAAACCTGACATGAAGGTGGGTTGGGAGCGTTTTCATGTTCTCGGGAACTGTCGGCAGGGCTCCGATGGCAATCAACTCCTTCCGCAAATAATTGCGTTTGTCAGGATCGGCATAGGGCGGTTTGATCGCCGCTCCGAACCCGACAATCGCCGCCGCGTTTTCGGTTCCGGCCCGCAACTCCCGCTCCTGTCCTCCGCCGGCCATGATGGGCTTTATCTTTGTGCCAGCCCTCACGTAAAGAGCGCCGACTCCTTTCGGCCCTCCGATCTTGTGAGCGCTGACCGAGAGGAGATCGATCCCAAGTTCGGTCACATCCACAGGGATCTTGCCGAAACTCTGCACAGCGTCGCAGAATACAAGGGCCCCTGTTTCATGAGTTCTGTCGGCGATCGCCTTGACATCGGTGATCGACCCCAACTCGTTGTTCGCGTGCATCGTCGCTACAAGAAGCACGCGGTCATCGATTCTGTCGAGGATCGGCCGCGCATAGCGGTCGACGGGGATCGTCTCCACGACATATCCCAGTGCCTCCAGAAGCTCCCTTGAGTGCAGAACGCAGTGGTGCTCAGTGGCAGAGATGAGGATCCTTTTCCGAGGCCCGCTCTTATGGGCAAGCGCAGTCCCAGCAAGTGCGAGCGTCGCGCTCTCGGTTCCTCCCGACGTGAAAATCGTTTCCGCGAACTCGGCGCCTATCGCGCCGGAAACCTTCTCGCGAGCAACGTCGATCGCCAGCTTCGCCGTGCGGCCTTCGGCATAGAGCGTGCTTGCATTGCCCGAGTCGAGCCACGGGAGCATCGCCTCGCGCGCTTCCGGTCGAAGCGGCGATGTCGCAGCGTGGTCGAGATAGACGCGCACCAAACGATTTTGACTCCCCTTTGGGACTCCGCGGACGTGTTCGCGTCATGAATTGCGCCGAAGATCCTAAGTGTTTGTGTCAAGACCTGAGACAGTTTTTCATTAGGTACTTGTCCAAGTCCATCGTGACGGATCGAAGAGGGTGTTTCTGCTGTCTATGATGAAGGCTGTTTTCAGGATCTTTCGGCCGGCAACCGCCATTCGCGCTGCGTGGGGTCTGCCTTTGAGCTTCAGT
>DASZPA010000240.1:0-9200 GCA_035550555.1 Fimbriimonas sp. | reverse complement strand
CCCCGTAACTGCCAGGGTAGTTCACGACACCGGCTTTTCGAACGTCGAGTGTGTGGTCGGTGACCTGCGACAGTAGCCACCGATCGTGGCTAATGAGAATCAGCGTTCCCGAGAACTCCCGAATAACGCCAGCCAGCGCCTCCCGCGAGTCCATGTCGAGGTGGTTCGTCGGCTCGTCCAAGATGAGAAGATTGGGATTCAGATGGGTGAGCCGGGCGAGCGAGAGCTTGTTCTTCTCGCCGCCGCTGAGCGTATGGATCGGGCGGTACACGTCGTCGCCCATGATCAGAAACCGCGCAAGCAGGTTCCGCGCCTCGGCAGGCTTGAGATCCAGCTCGTAAACCATCATGTCCAGCGGCGAGAGGGACGGATCGAGGTCGGCGTTCTCTTGGCTGAAGTAGCCGAGCACCACGTTGGCGCCGAGCTTGGCTTTTCCAGCCAACGGGTCTAGAAGCCCGATCACGACTTTGGCCAGCGTCGATTTTCCGGCTCCGTTCTCGCCCACGATGCCCCATCGCTCACCGAATCCGACGCTCCAGTCGAAAGCGGGCAGGAGAGCCGTATCTGCAAAGCCGATCGAGAGCTTCTCCGCGCTCACCACCAGGTCCCCAGAACGCTTCGCCTCGGCAAACCCGCCCTTCATTCCCTTGTCGAACTTGGGCGCTTCCACCTTGTTTTCAATCAGCCGGTTCATCAGCTTGAGGCGCCCGCGCGCCTGAGCGGTCCGTTGGGAGTTCATGAAGCGGCGCACATACTCGTCCATCTTCGCGATCTCCTGCTCTTGCCGCTTCGCCACCTCGGCCTGCCGCTCCTCCTCGGCGGCCTTGAGCGCCAAGAACTTCTCGAACGGACCGGGATAGCTCTTGACCGTGCCGTTACGCATTTCCAGAACCCTTTCCGCCGAGTTCTCAAGGAATGTGCGGTCGTGGCTAACAAGCAGGACGGCGCCGTGGTACTGCCGCAGCCAGCCTTCCAGCCACTCGGTGGCTTGCAGGTCCAGATGGTTGGTTGGCTCGTCCAGAATCAGCAGGTCTGGCTCTTCGAGCAGAAGCCGTGCGATTGCGAGGCGCGTCTTCTCGCCGCCGCTTAGCTTGTCTGTCGGCTTGTCGAACTCGTCCTCGGTGAAGCCCATGCGCTGAAGCACCACCCGCAAGTCGCGCCCTGCGCTGTAACCCTCCGCCTCCATGAAATGCTCATGGAGCAGCGCGAACTCGTCCAGCTCGTCCTGGGTCGGATTGTTCTCTAGTCGCTTCTCGAGGTCATCCAGGCGGTCTCTCAGCTTAAGCTGAGCCTGAACGGCCTCTTGTGCCTCTTCGATGACTGTTCTTCCGGTCGAGACGGGCGCCTCTTGCCGCAGGTAGCCGACCTTGGCGCCTTTGGTGAGAACGACGACGCCTGAATCAGGCTCGATCTGACCGGTCAAGATTCGAAGGAGAGTCGTTTTGCCTGCGCCGTTCCGACCTACGAGGGCAACCTTTTCGCGTTGTTCCAGTCGAAAGGTAACGCCCGCGAGGATCACGTCGCCCGCGTAGGCTTTGGCCACGTTGGAGACGTTGAGCAGCACGCCTCTATTTTGAAGCCCCGGCGTCCTCTATCGCTGAATAGCAAACACGCTTGCGTCGAAAACGCTGCTATCCATCTTGATCCGCTGGATCAGCTCCTTAGTCGGCTCTTTGTCCAGCGCGATCTGAGCGATGGCCGCTTTGGCGCCGCCGAGGACGATGTTCTCCATCTCCTGCACGTTTACGCTCTCCTTTTTGAGCTGACTGAGCACGCCCGCAAGGACGCCGACGCGGTCGATATGACGTACGACCAGAAGGTGCGTGGCGATCTCGGCACGCTTGATGTTCACGACGTTCGGAGCCGTGCCTCCTAGCATGAACTCCTTGGCGATCCTTACGACCTCCGAAGCCACAGCCTCCTGCGCCTGGTCGGTGCTCGCGCCAATGTGGTGCGTGCAGTAGACATTCGGCATGTCCCGCATCGAGCCGCTGTAGTCGGCCTGCGCGCTCGACGGCTCGCCGTCGAACACGTCGAGCCCAGCGGTGATCTTGCCGGATCGAAGCACCTCCTCGAGGGCTGCCTGGTCCACCACTTCCGCCCGGCTCGTGTTGACGAAGATCGCGCCCTCGCGCAGCTTGCCGAAGAACTCCTTGCCAAGGATTCCTTTGGTCTCTGGAGTCAGGGCCACATGGACGCTGACGACGTCCGACATCTCGGCGACCTCGAGCGGCGACTCTGCGCGGCCGATATTGAGGGCGGCTGCGACGTCGGGCGTCAGCCATCGGGCAAAGCCGACGACGTTCATCCCGAACGCCCGGCCGCGTGGGATCATCTCCTGCCCGATCTTCCCAAGGCCGACCAATCCCAGGGTTCGCCCGTAAAGCCCCCTCGCCTTGCTAAACCGCTTCTTGTCCCACTTGCCTTCGTGAAGCGAGAAAACATTGTCCGGGATGTGCCGGTCGCAGGCGAGGATCAAACCGAAGGCGAGTTCCGCTACCGCATACGAGTTCTTGCCGGGGCAGTTCGTGACGAGGATTCCGCGAGCGCTCGCCGCGTTGGTGTCGATGTTGTTCGTCCCCGCTCCGGCGCGAATGATCAGCGCCAGGGAGGACTCGCCGCCGAGCATGGGCGCCGTCACTTGGGTCGAGCGGACGACCAGTACGTCGGGCGGGTTCTCGCTGAGATGCGCTTGCAGCGAGTCCCCAGAAAGCTCGGGCCGGTAGTCGACTTCGGCACCGAGGGCCCTCAAACCGGTCAGGCCGCTATCTTCGAACTTGTCCGCAACGAGAACACGCATCGCCCTTTAGGGTACCGGCGACGGTGCCTTTCCTTCCGGGGAGACTCTTTAATGGTTGAATTCCACTCGCAGGCCGCACCTTGACAGATTCGTTGCGACCCTGAATGTGATCGTGTTCTGACCTTTTGTCACGAGATAGATTGGAATCTGAAATCCTATCCACTTTTGTCCAAGCTCAAGAAGCGGAATATTTCCAAATCCGTCAACGCCAACGGCGCTTCCATTCACGGTGATTTCGTAGCAGTCTCCATTGCCGCCTGTCCATCTGCCACTAATGTAGAGCCTCGCGGCGGATGCTTCGAAGTTCTGGGTGAACGTATACATGGCATTCGGCGGGTTCGGTATGTCAACCGGCCCAATCATCTGAGAAGTCTGGCTATCAGGAAGCCATTGTGAATCCCAGCCCTTCGTGGTGTCGTTCGCCGTCAGAACAACAGGAACTCCAGACTGTGGACCGTTGTTGGTGTCTGCCGACCACGTCCAAGACGGATCGGCTGAACCAAAACCAATCAGCCCGGAACTCGAAAGGCCGGTGTTGTTTATCTTGAAGTCGTCTGCCACGACGACATTTCCGGGGGCGCTATCGACTCCGTCAACGGAGACTCTGACGAGTGCCGTTCCACCACTTTCGGGATTTGCGGTTCCATCAGCGGTCAAGCTAAGAATCGATCCACCGGTTAGCAGCGTCCAGGTTGCCGAACCACTCGGAACTGCGACTGGATTGCTGTCCTCATCGATGGCTGAAAAGGTCAGTTGAGATGCGCCGCCATAGATTCCCAGGGTTGCTGGCACGACCGTGATGTAGTGGACCGCACCATCCACAACGATATTCGTGATGTTTAGGCTGGTCCCGGCCGGTTTCACTGCGGCGTGGGCCGTCCCGACGACCGTGCCTTTCTCGCCAGCCTGCGCATAAAATGTCGCGGCCACTGAATCGACACTCGAACGCACAGCCCCAGGCACGGGATACGTGCTCGTGTACTTACCGAGTTTTGACGGGTCACGATCGACGTTGATGACGACGTCTTGCCCGGTTGTCGAGGCCTTGTCGAAATTGACCGAGACAGATCTTGCTGACGTCAGGCCATGAACAAGCGCCGTTTTTGAAAGCGTGGGCCATGTGATTTGAAAGGTGGCGTTTTGGATAGGTGTCGAACCGCCAGGTCCACCATTCCCGGCAGTTCCGCCTCCTCCCCCGCATCCTACTATCGCGCCGGACGCCAAGCATAACGCCCAAAGGGATTGAAGAAGACGCTTATTTGCACGCATGGAAAACATGCACCCATCATAACCGAGCGTCTGCAGATGTACGGAATTCGAGTCCTCGATTTCTTCTGGTGCCGGGGGCGGGACTCGAACCCGCATGGATTGCTCCAATGGTGTTTGAGACCACCGCGTCTACCATTCCGCCACCCCGGCTTTTGCGCTCAGAGATGATACTCGCAACGGGCCGGGGCGCTGCAATCGGACCGTGTTCAGAACACTGTGGCCCTGCCTGCGGTCCGCATCGTGTCGTTCGCCTGAACGTTGGCCATATCCTCCGCGATGGAGGTCAGCAGGTCGTCCGCCTCTTCCTCCTCCTGCAGCGTCTGCTCCAGCAGATCGATGATGTCGTCGTCCATCTCCAGCTCCTCGGCCCACGCGATCGCCGAGCCGTAGTTGGCCATTTCGTAGTGCTCAGCCTTTTGAGCGCAAGCGATGATGCAGGCGTCTCCCGCCGGACTGCCGGCGAACTGGCCGATATCCTCGGTCGCTTCTCGGACGATGCCGAGCGTCCCCTGGCAGGTCTTGCCGGTCGGCTGGAAGTTGAGTCGGATGCAAATCTGCTCGATCCGTCGGATCTGCTCCTCGGTCTGCTCGATGTGCGTATCGAAGGCGCGCTTCAACTGATCGTTTTCCGACTTCTCGCGCATGCCGGCCATCGCTTTTAGGAGCTGATGCTCCGAGTTGTAGATGTCTCGAATCGTGTCCTGGAACAGATCGTTCAAATCTTTCATTTCTCTCTCCTTCTGCATACGCAGTGCTCCCGTGCTTATGGCTCTTTGGCTGGAAACAGGCGGGTTTTGTTCGCCAATTCGGCCACCCTTTACCTTCAGGCGTTGGCGTATCGTGCAAGCAGCTCGTGCCACGAGCCTGACTCGATTGCGCTCCGAGTCTCCGCCATCAAGCGCGAGTAAAACGCGAGATTGTGAAGAGTCGCCAAGCGTGCGGCCAAGGGCTCTTGGGCCTTGAAAAGGTGGCGAAGGTAGGCAGCGGAGTAGCGCTCCGTCTGGGGAAAGACGCTCCCGTCGTCATGCGGGCCTTGCCATTCAGACCACTTTGCATTGAGCGCGTTGACCCGACCGTTAAGCGTGTAGAGCGAGTGGTGGCGGGCCATGCGGGTGGGAAGCACGCAGTCGAACATGTCGATGCCGGCAGCAACCGCATGAAGGATGTCCTTGGGGTGTCCGACGCCCATCAGGTATCGGGCTTTGTCGGGGGGCAGAAACGGAGCCGTGTGGCTGACCACCGGATATTGCATCTCGGTAGGTTCTCCCACGCTCACCCCGCCAATGGCGAAGCCGTCGAAGGGAAGCTGCGAGATATAGGCGGCGCTTTCGGATCGCAAGTCCATGTGCACACCGCCCTGTACGATTCCGAACACGGCTTGTCCCTCGCTTTTCGCCGCCAAGTTGCGGTAGGCCCAGCCGTGAGTTCGTCGCATCGCCGACGCAGCCTCGTCTCGGCTGCAGGGATACGGCGGGCACTCGTCGAGCGACATAGAGATGTCCACCCCAAGCTCAGCCTGGATTTCGATGCTCCGCTCGGGAGTCAAGAAGATCTCGTGTCCATCCAAATGGGACTTGAATCGGACACCTTCATCCGAAATCGTCCTGCTCTCGCTCAGGCTCATGACCTGATAACCGCCGCTGTCCGTCAGGATCGAGCCGTGCCAAGACATGAACCGGTGAAGGCCTCCCAACCGCTGCACCAGGTCACTTCCGGGACGCTGGGAAAGGTGGTAGGTGTTGCTGAGAATCTGTTGAAAGCCTAAGGTCTCCAAATCCTCCGAGCCGACGGTCTTGACCGAACCATAGGTGCCGACGGGCATGAAGAAAGGAGTCTCTACCGTTCCATGAGGCGTATGGAGGCGTCCGCGTCGCGCCCCGGTGTGCGGGCAGGTGGACAGCAGCTCGAAGCGGATGGGCGAGCTCACTTAGGTCGAAAGCAACCGGTCAGGCTCCGTTGCCCAGCGGCATCCCCGAAACCGTCATTCGGCTTCCGAGGTGACATATGGAGACGAATAGTTAGGCGGCTCTTTGGTGATCTGCACGTCGTGAGGATGGCTTTCTCGAAGGGCTGCGTTTGTAATCTTGAGGAACTCGGCCTCTTGCCGAAGCTCCTGCAAATTACCTGCGCCGACGTAGCCCATGCCGGACCGGAGGCCTCCGATGAGCTGGTTCACTGTGTCGGCGAGCGGACCCTTATAGGGGACACGGCCCTCAACACCCTCCGGCACGATCACGCCGCCCTTCTCCTTCACTTGCATGTACCGGTCCGAAGATCCCTGGCGCATGGCGCCTACCGAACCCATGCCACGGTACACCTTGTAGGCGCGGTTTCTAAAGATCTCCATTTCGCCCGGGCTCTCGTCGCAGCCGGCGAACATGTTGCCCATCATGACGGAGCCCGCGCCTGCGGCCAGGCACTTCACGATGTCGCCTGAAGAACGAACGCCGCCATCGGCGATCGTCGGGATGTTCAATTTGATCGCCTCTTCGGAGCAGTCGAGCACGGCCGTGAATTGCGGGACGCCGATGCCTGCCACAATGCGCGTCGTGCAGATTGAGCCGGCTCCGATGCCGATTCGGAGCGCGTCGGCTCCCAGCTTGTGCAGGTCGCGAACACCTTCTTTCGTCGCCACGTTTCCGGCGACCACCATAAGGTTCGGCAGCTTCTGCTTGAGCATCTTCAGGCACTCCATCACGCCCACGGAGTGGCCGTGCGCGGCGTCGATCACAATGAAATCGGCGCCCGCGTCGCTCAAAGCCTTGGCTCGCTCGTAAGGCTGCCGCAAAGCTCCAATGGCGGCGCCGGTCACCAGGCGCCCCTTACGGTCCTTCGTGGCCAGCGGATGTCGCTTGACCTTTTGAATGTCCTTGATAGTAATGAGACCCTTCAGCTTGCCTTCTGCGTCCACGATCGGAAGCTTCTCAATGCGGTGCTCGGCAAGCATCTCCTGCGCCTGCTCCAGCGTGGTTCCCTCCGGGGCTGTGATCAGGCCCTTTGAGGTCATGCGGTCCGAAATCCGTTTGCTGTAGTCGGTCTCGAAGCGGATGTCTCGGTTGGTCAAGATGCCGACGAGCTTCCCGTCGTCATCCACGATCGGTACGCCGCTGATATGGAAATGCTCCATCAGGTCGACCGCGTCCTGAATGGTCTTGGTGGGATCCAGCTTGAAGGGCTTGGTGATGACGCCGCTTTCTGAACGTTTGACCCGATCGACCTGCTCGGCCTGCTGCTCGATGGTCATGTTTCGATGGATGACGCCGACGCCGCCTTCACGGGCGATGGCGATGGCGAGACGCGCATCGGTGACGGTATCCATCGGGGCCGCCACCAGGGGGACCTTCAATGTGATCCCGGGCAGGAATGTCGTAGAGATATCGACGTCGCTGGGGAGAACGACGGTTTGTTTTGGTAGTAATAGAATGTCGTCGAAGCTAAGACCTTCGCGAAAAACGGGCATACACGCTCCTGATTTTTCAGTTCATTATGGCAGGAGCGGACGTGCCCGCGTCGCGGGGCGCCCTTCGAGGTTGACGGACGGTTAGGGCTGGCCCGTAAACACCTTGCCGTCGATCAGTGCGACCTCTTTGACCGTCTTGTCGTACTGGATCTTCCAGCCTGCCGGCGTCTTCACCCAAGTCTCCTCGTCGGTCGAAGTGTCCTTCAGCTTGGAGAGCTTGCCTTGCTTTCGAGGGTTCTTGAATGAGCCTGTGATGACCGTCGTCGTCTTGATCTTCGCCGTCTTGCCCGAAACCGAAACACTGCCCACAGTCGCCGTCACGGACTTGAAGGTGCTGGCGGTCATCATCTCTTGCAACATTTCGAGGGCCTCATCCCGCTTCATCTTCTTGCCATGAACGTCGACGGCGACAAAGTCCGGCGTTGTGGTCTTCTTGAACCAAGAGATGTCCTTCTGCTTCATGGCCTTGACGAAGTCGGCCGTGAGCTTCTCGAAAGTCTTTCGAGGGGACTGGCCGCCGAACGAGACCGCAGTCAACAGCGCGAGACACAGGGCCGCGAGAGGTTTTCGCATGACAAGCAAAGTTATCATGGAAACGCCCTCTCGCGCAAGCAAACGGCTACCCGGCAACGGTTTTGCCGTTGATGGTGATGTGCTCCTTGACCGTCTGCTCGTGCTTGACTTTCCAACCCTTTGCCGTAAGCACATAGGTTTCGATGTTGGTCTCCACGGCCTTGAACTTCCCGGTGTTGCCCCCTGCGTTGAGGTCCGCGTCGACCGATTCCCACACCGTTACGTAAGCCGTCTTGCCCTTGATCGAGACGTTCTTTACTTTCATGTCGATGTGGCACTTGCCAAGCACTGAAAGACCCTCTGGATATTCCTCAACCGTTGTTCTCGAGTCTCCTTTACGCCCTTTTCGTCGATGGCCGTGAAATCCGGCGTGTAGTGCTTCTGGTACCAAGCCAGATTCTTGCTCTTGGTAGCCGCCACGTCCTCAGCCTCCAGCCTTTGAAACAGCGCCCGGGAAGGCTGCTGGGAGGAGAAGGCGGATGCAGCCAGAATCGCCGAGCCAAAGAGGGACAAGAAGGTACGCATAGGCAGGATCATTGGTTTCGCGAGCATACGTGATCCTCGTCAAAGTGCGAGAATGGTGCGAACATGAGCGACATTCACCAGTGGGTTACCACGGCTAACGGATTCGACGGATTCAAAATCACGCGAGGACTGGGAATCGTAAGAGGCATCACCTGCCGTAGCCGCAGCGTGTTCGGCCAGATGGGCGCCGGCCTTCAGCAGATGTTCGGCGGAAACATCACCCTGTACACGGAGCTCGCGGAGCATGCCCGCGTAGAGGCGTATGAGCTCATGATCCAGCATGCGGTCCAGATGGGCGCCAACGCGGTCGTCGCGATGCGGTACGATGCGACGGAGCTCGTGCCCGGAGTCACAGAGGTGCTCGCGTACGGTACGGCGGTAGTAATCGAGAGGATCACTCCATAATCGGGTTGTGACCTATCGATCGCTTGGCCGGACCGGCCTACAGGTTTCGGTGGCGTGCTTCGGCACGATGACGTTCGGCTGGGACCCCGACGATTGGGGAAGCACCGAAGAGGTCTCGAAGCGCCTCACAAACCTTGCGATCGACCTCGGCATCAACTTTGTCGACAC
>DASZPA010000239.1:0-3009 GCA_035550555.1 Fimbriimonas sp. | reverse complement strand
TTTACCCCTTCATCATGTCACCCTTCGGTGGCCTGGGGAAAGCGTCGCTAAACTCCATGACGCTCTACCCATCCCAACGCTTCACACCTGTCTTCGAGTTCCAAGTTAGGACTTTTTAAGGCATGAGCAGGTCCCAGCGATGCCCACTGGGTTGTTTTACCAACTGATCCTCAAATGTGTCCAGAAGGGCCTCCCGGCACTTCTCGTCCAACTCGGACACGATTTGCAGCTTCACGTCCCCAATGACCCTCACCGAGCTGTGCTCCATAACGCTTATTCCCGATTCCGAAGCCGGATACTCGTACACAGTCGCCCGCGCAAGTCCATCGGAGAGCCGAACGACGAGCGCGTGCCAGGTGTTGTCCGTGGAGAGCTGCATCTCCTGGACCATAAACCCATAAGGCAAGCCTTTGGGCATCACGATACCGAAGCCGAGCTCCTTGCGGGCCTGCTTGGCCGACATGATCTTGACCGGTGCGTGAAGCGTTATCCGCTTGACGCCAAACGTGTTGTGCAGCACGAAAACGCCCGGGTCCATCCGTGAGGGAAACGCGACGTCCTTTGTGAAGAATTCGATCTGCAGCTCGTTGCCCCGAAAGCTTTCGGCACGCAGCGGATAGAGCGTTTCCTGGTCCAGGTAAAGACGATGGGAAAAGAGCTCGTCGTGAGTGGGCCGGGCTACAACGCAGTAGGCTTTTCGGCCGGCGACGAAGGAGTCCGACTCCAAGCTGAAGCGGTAGTTCTTGGATGCCAGCTTGAGGCGTTGCACGGCGAAGTCCGAGTGCTTGAGGGAGGATTCCTGGTCCAGAATGACGCGCTGGTCCGGAAGATAGGTTTGCCACCGCTCTCCGTCGTCGACCGACTCGATGCCCATGTAAGCGAGTGGCTGAATGACCGACTTGTGAACGTGTCCATCTTTGTCCCGCTCGACCTGGACCACTTCCCAGCCGCCTCCTTGAGGGTCCCGCTGGCTGATCAGAGCCGAGACGTTGTACCGGTTCGCCTTTTCGAGGCTCCTGGTGTAGAGACGGAACGCATCTCGCTCGCCCCAATTCGGATCGGAGGCACAAGCCAAGACAGTCGCGCCGAGGGCGATGCAGAGCGCAATACGTCTAGCGACCATAGTCGACGGCCGTGATCATTGGAGCGCCGTAAAGCGGGTCCAATGAGTCTGCCTCGCGAACTTGATCGATGCGTATGTCGCTCGTCATGTCGTGGCGGGTAGGCGTCGTAACCCGAGGAGCATCCGTGTGGAGCGTAATCAATTGCAAAGTAACTACCATGGTGACGGCCGCAGCCGACAGAACCAAAGCCAACTGGCCGACTTGGTAAGCCCACGGCCCCTTTCTCAGTTTGGGGGCACTGTGGATGTTCGCCAAGATGCGCTCTTCCAGGCCAACCGTCGGTTCAGGCGCAGGAACCCCTGCGAGGAGTGATTTCAGACATCGGAGGTCCTGCTCTTCCTTTCGGCACGCCTCGCAGTCGACCAGGTGAGCCCTGATCTGGCACAGCTCGGCTGGACCAACCTCTCGATCGATAAAAGCGGAAAGACCGGAACGCACGGATTTACAGTTCATCTCGCATACCTCCATACAGCGAAGGCGAATGCTCAATCAAATAGCTTCTAAGTTGCTTGCGGCCCCGATGGATTCGGGATCGGACCGTACCAACGGACGTGCCCATTATCTCCGCGACCTCTTCATACGCCAGTCCTTCTACGTCGGCCAGCAGGACCGCCGTTCGAAACTCGGGCGTCATCGCCAACAGTCCACGCTGCACCGGCTCTTCCAGAGAGCTCTTGAGCATCTCCTGGTCAGGCGAGGCAGCTTGGTCCGGGACGTCCCATGTGGCATTTCCGTCGGCGCCACCAATATCGAGAGTCGTCGTCTTGATGCGGTTCTTTCGGCGGACGAGATCGATATGAGCGTTTACCATGATCCGGTACAGCCAACTTGAAAATGGCAGCCGGTCATCGTAGCGGTTAAAAAACCGATAGGCACGCAGAAATGACTCCTGCACCAGGTCTTCCGCTTCAGCGGCGTTCCCGGTCAGGCGATACGCAAAATTGTAGCTCGGCTTGTAGAGATCCCTAACCAAGCCTTCGAATGATTCTTCCCGGCTAGATTGTCGCTCCAATCGTTCTCTTGTGGCGGCAAACAGCATATAATCGCTCCCTTCCGTTCGATCCTACTACGAAAGCCGACTTTCTGGAAGTTCCGGTGGTTGTCGCGTATAGTCTTACCCATGTCTTTCCGGGCTATTTGCTGTGTTTTCGCTCTGTCTGCGGGGGCTGCCGCCTTCTCGGAGCTCCCGAAAAACGCGCGGGAGGACCACGAATACCATCTGGTCAACGTCAAGTGGGACCTCTCGTTCGACTTCGATAAAGGCTCGATCGTCGGAGACGTGACGAATACCGTCGTTCCGACCAAAGACGGCGCAACGCTTTTGTTCGACTGCCCGAAGCTGAAGATCGAATCGGCAGACGTGAACGGCGAGGCCGCGAAGACGGAGACCAATGGCCGGGTGCTGCGGGTGATCCCTGCATCAGGGGACGTGAGCGGCCGGAAGCTGGACGTCCACATTCACTATTCGGGTCTTCCTGAGGCCGGAATCTACTTCGTGCCCGCCGACCGGGCTTTTCCAGCTCACACAGACATCGTCTACACGCAAGGCGAGATGGAGGACAACCGCTATTGGCTGCCGACATACGACGATCCCGACGACAAGGCCACTTTTGAGAGCTTCATCCACGTCCCGGCCGGTTGGAAGGCGCTTAGCAACGGAAAGCTGATCGACGTGACCCACTCGGGCTCTTCGGACGTTTGGCATTGGAAGCTCGACAAGCCGGCGTCGACCTACCTGATCAGCATGGTGGCCGGACCGTACGACGAGGTCGTGGACGGACACGACCCCGTTCCTGTCTCCTACTGGGTTCCGGAAGGACTCGATGCGATGGGCAAGGAGGCGTTTGGCGGCACCGACAAGGTCGTCCAGTTCTACGGCAAGCTC
>DASZPA010000238.1:0-4220 GCA_035550555.1 Fimbriimonas sp. | reverse complement strand
GATGCCCGCCTTGGCGCTGCCGATTCCCCAACCGTAGCTGAGGGCAGTCGCTTTTGCCTTGCCGTCGGCATCTTGGAAAACTGCGATCAGCGCCGGCATGCCTGCGCCGTGCTCGTACTCGTAGCGCAGCCGGTGGCCGGGGCCCTTCGGTGCGATCATGCCGACGTTCACGTTGGAAGGAGGCGTGATGAGCTTGTAGTGGATGTTGAACCCGTGCGCGAAGAGCAGGGTCTGGCCGTCGCGTAGGTTCGGCTCGACGCTTTCCTTATAGATGTCCGACATCGGCACGTCGGGCACGCAGAACATCAGCACGTCGGCCCACTGAGCGAGTTCGGCGACGCTCGTCACCTGCAAGCCGGCGGTCTCCGCTTTGTCCTTCGACTTGCTGCCTTCATGCAGTCCGACGCGAACGTTCACGCCGCTGTCCTTCAAGTTCAAAGCATGCGCATGCCCCTGAGAGCCATATCCGACGATGCCCACATTGAGGGATTGAATGATCTGCGGGTCGACGTCCTGGGTGTAGTAGATGGTTGCCATTTGATATTCGTTCTAAGTTTGGAAGAAGAGAGAGGCGGTTTGGGAGACGGAGAGAAACCACCAAGACACGAAGAACACAAAGTTTCACAGAGCCGGCCAACACCTTTGTGAAACTTAGTGCCCTTTGTGCCTTGGTGGTGTAAATCACCTCAGCAGCCACTGATAAGCCGCACTAACCACAAAGACACAAAGGGCACCAAGCTTCACAAAGGTGAGTGCGCCCTTCGCAGCTAGGGGGTTGAACTTAGTCTTCAGCTTTAATGGCGACCAAGCCCGTCCGCACGACCTCGACCACGTTGTAAGGCTTCAGCGCTTCGATGAGCTGCTCGATCTGAGCCGGAGACGTCGCGATCTCCGCCACGATCGATTTCTCACCGACTCGCGGCGTGGTTCCCATGAACTCGCTGACCACCTTTAAGGCAGCCTCGCGCTGATCGGGTGTTGGAGACAGCCGGACAAATGCCAGCTCTCGCGAGACGCTTTCTGATTCCACGAGGTCCTCGCACTCCACCACGTCGATCAGCTTGTCGAGTTGCTTGATGCACTGCGCGACCTGCTCGTCGTCCCCATTGACCAAGAGCGTCAACCGGCTGAAGCCGGCGTCTTCGCAGTCGCCCGCGTTGAACGAAGCCAGCGAGAACCCTCGTCGGCGGAACAGGGAGACGAGCCGGTTGATGGTTCCGGCCTCGTTCTGGACGAGGGCGGTCACCACATGCTGGTGCTGGCTCATCGCTTGGCTCCTGCGTGGGTCGTCTCGAAGGCACCGGAGGCGACGACAGCCTGCTGCGTCAGCGCCGGGTCCATGATCACGCTGCCGTTCGCAGCGCCCGGACCGACCATCGGGAAGACGTTCTCTTCCATCTCGACCACGAACTCGCATAGAACCGGCCCGTTGTGGGCGCTGGCCTCGCGCAGAGTCTCTTGAAGATCCTCCTGTCGTGTGCACCTAAAGAACCGGACGCCGTACGCGTCCGCCAGCTTGCCGAAGTCGGGCGAGCCCATCGCCACGTGGCTGTGGCGGTTGTCGTAGAACAGCTCCTGCCATTGCCGGACCATGCCAAGGAACCCGTTGTTGAGCAGGCAGATCTTGACGTTGCAGTCGTACTCGACCGCGGTCTGCAGCTCTTGCAGCGTCATCTGGAATCCACCGTCTCCGACAACGGCCCATACCTCCTCTTCCGGACGAGCAAACTTGGCGCCCATCGCAGCCGGAAATCCGTAGCCCATGGTGCCCAAGCCGCCGCTCGAAAGGAACGATCGCGGGTTCTTGAACTTGATGAACTGTGCCGACCACATCTGGTGCTGCCCCACGTCGGTGCTCACGATGGCGCGCCCGCCGGTGTGCGCGTTCAGCTCGCGGAGGACGGTTCGAGAGAGGAACTTCCCTTCCGGCACGACCAGCGGATACTCACGCTGCCACTGGCGGATCTGAGCCAACCACTCCTCATGGCTCTGCTTCTTCACCAGCTTGTTGATCTCTTGCAACGACTGCTTGAGCTCGCCGATGACCCACGCCACGGGTCGGACCGTCTTGCCGACCTCGGAAGGATCGAGGTCGAAGTGCAGGATCTCTGCCTTGGGGGCGAAGCCTTTC
Source organism: Fimbriimonas sp. (assembly GCA_035550555.1). Taxonomy (GTDB): domain Bacteria; phylum Armatimonadota; class Fimbriimonadia; order Fimbriimonadales; family Fimbriimonadaceae; genus Fimbriimonas. Next base: position 2,089 of record DASZPA010000238.1, on the reverse strand, counting down.
GTGTCGCCGGTCAGACGGTCGTCGAAGCGGATACCGACGCCCATCACCAGGTCGGCCTCTTGAACCGCCAAAGTGCCGGTCGCCTCGCCATGCATGCCCATCATGCCCAGCGACAGCTCGTGGTCTCGCGGGAACGAGCCGAGACCAAGCAGCGAGTTGGTGATCGGGATCTGAGCCGTTTCGGCCAGCTTCTTCAGCTCTTCATAGGCTTCGCTGTGGATGACGCCGGCGCCTGCGATGATGATCGGCCGCTCGGCTTTGTGGATCATCTCGACGGCTTTCTGGATCTGATCGGAAGTCGGCGCGCCCGGAACGTGGTAACCCCGCCGCTCGATGGTATCGGGGAAAGGAGCGTCGGTCTTGGCCAGGAAAATGTCCTTCGGGATGTCGACCAACACGGGGCCTTTGCGGCCGGTGTTCGCCAGGTAGAACGCCTCAGCCAGCACGTAGGGCAGGTCGTTCACGTCGGTCACCAGATAGTTGTGCTTGGTGATCGGGATCGTGATCCCCTGGATGTCGGTCTCCTGAAACGCGTCCTTTCCGATTGCCCAGGTGTTCACGTTGCCCGTGATGGCGACCATTGGGATGCTGTCCATGATGGCCGTGGCGATGCCTGTGACCAAGTTGGTCGCTCCCGGTCCACTGGTGGCCAAGCACACGCCGACTCTTCCGGTGGCCCGCGCGTATCCATCCGCCATGTGGGCAGCGCACTGCTCGTGGCGCACCAGGACGTGCTTCACCTGGGGCCAGTTCAGCATCTCATCGTAAAGAGGCAGCACCACGCCGCCCGGGTAACCAAAGATGGTATCGACGCCCTCTCTTACCAGCGCCTCCATCACAATTTTTGCTCCGCTTCGCAAAGTCGATCTCTCCTGTCTGTCTATCTGCCTTTCCTTCCTGGTCGGGTCCTGACTCTCGACGACTCTGTCGAATCCAGTGCTCCGTCTCTCCACAACGAAAAAGCCCTCCGGTCTTTCCTGACCGGAGGGCTTTGAGTTTTTTCTTCTCTGCCAGCCGGTCAGGCGCTTCCAATAAGAAGGAGACCAAGAAGGCTAAGAAGAACGACGCCGGACGCATGCACGAGCTTGCGTCCCTGAGGAACGAACGGCGGCGTGCACACCTCCATAAGCTTTATGTTAGCACGATTTTCAGAAATCGTTAGGTTCCCAGCAAGAGTGACAGGATATTGCGCCGCTTTTGGGAGTGCGTGGATACACTGGCAACTCCGATGACCATGGCAGCCAAGCAATCCCCTCGAGAGATTCCCGTGTCGTCTCCACGTCGTCGCGGAACCGCGAGTCAGTCATCCACTTGCACAACGGGTTTGGTGAAAATGCCGCAGTGCTAGCGAAAGCAAGGCGGGACATTTCCGACAATTTCCCATGCGTCAGCGTTGTATGAGTAATAGAGAGGTTAGAAACTGCTTCAATGAGTGAGCCACGCACGAAGTCAAGCAATTTCGGCAAGGTTAACGTTTTTAGCGTGCTTGCCCTTGTGCTCTTCGCTGGATGCGGAAAAGGCACGAACGCCTCTTATGTTTTAGCGGATCCGTACGAGGTCTGGATCGTGGTGCCGGATGGATTTAAGGGGGTGGTCGAATTCAAGACGACACCTGGAGTAGCTGACCCGTTCAAGCGAAACGGATCACACCTCGAAGTTGATGTACCGAGGAGTGGCCTTGTGCCAGTTCCAAATCTCGATATCTTTCAAGGATCAATCCATGACGTGGTCAGAACGAAGGCCGGACACGTCTTCGATGTAGAGAACCATAGCGCAAGCAAGGGCCAAACGGAGGCTTTTTCTCTAGGCTATAGTGTCTCGCAAGGCAAGCCTCCAAGGGTTGGTTATTACATCGGAACTCACGATGAATTCGCTCACGTTGATCGAATAAAGGTCGGATACTAAGTAGAAGCAACTAGCTTCTGCTTGCAAAGTGATTTATTGCGACGCGCGCCTTGTATGTTCTGGTCAGGCTCTAAGATGGGCCAAGGAGCAGTGGGTGGAGGGTCAGGCGCGCCTTATCGCTTGGACGATCTGCCGGAGCATCGCCCCCACCCTGCCTAAGCGTCATTTGAGGATCTATTCGCTA
>DASZPA010000237.1:0-2221 GCA_035550555.1 Fimbriimonas sp. | reverse complement strand
TCAGGGATGCGACGCTGCGCGCCAAAGTGCAGAGCTTTCAGAACGAGTTTGCCGCTCACACCCAACTGATTACCTACGGCCAGTTCTATGTGACCAACCGGCTCATCGACATGGCCGTTGGGACCATACAATCAGCCATCGCTTCGGACGTCCTGTGGGCGCTCGTCCCTGAGGCTGTGAAAAAGAGTGCCATCCAGAAGGTAAAGGACTTTTTCAATGGCCCCCCTTCGACGCTGACGAATGCGGCTTTGTCAGCACTGGCGACAAGCCTCAACCTCCCTCAAAGTGTTCAGCAACTGGCAGTACCGTCACCTTCGGCAACCAACGAGGTTCAGCAGCTTTATACCAGCGTTTGGGGCACTCCGGACATAGGCGCGGGTCCGCCTTGGTTTTCCCTTGATCCAACCATGGACAGGATCCGGGCGGCAAGTGCCTACGAACAGGACAAGTGCTATCCTGTTTTGCAGTCCCTCGCCGGCAAGCTGCTCCGTGCGCGAGGTGTTTCAACAACCGCACCGGCGAGCCGCATCTCGCAAGGTCAGATTGCTGGCGCGACAGTTTCTGGCGCCGCGGCCGGCAGCGCGGACCCCGTTCCTCAACAAACGATCCAATATTCCAATACAGTGGCGCTCGGCGTCCTCTATGGACAGATGACGAGCGCGCTCGTCGCAAGATCGTTGGTGCGCTGTGGCGTGCTCAGCGGAGCCTCGCACGAGCGCAGCACCTTCCCCACGCCGGAACACTACGTGCTTGCGTTTGATTGGGCTCTGATGGACGGCCAGCTTGTTTTCCTGTGCTGGGATCCTGACAGTTTCAGAAGCAACATCGAGGACACAAAGCTGAACCCGACCGACACCTTATGGGGCCCAGGCTTCACCTGTCTCTTTGCCCTTCCGGATCGGTTGTCGACTGCGTTCAATGCAGGGGATCTGATTGGTGGCGTGGAGAGACATCACGGTCTGAATTTCGGAGACCACTTCACTTCGCCGCGCAGGCATGCCTATCAAGTCTACCACCTTCAAACCCTTCCGGCTTAGAGGGCATCCGACTTTCTCAATCTCCGTGCGAGCCGGACAGCTTGCAAACGCGCCGATCTTGTCAGGGTTTTTTGTGTAAACGGAACATTGTTGAGACTTTCCTGCACCGCAAAGCCGCTCGCCCGGTTTGATGACATGACAGGGCGTAAGCCAGGGAAGGTTAAGTGGCGATACGGCCGAGGATGCCGCCGGCGTAGCGTTCGTCGATGAAGCCATGCGCGAGCTGAAGCCGGGAGCGACGTGGTGTTGCCTGCCGATATGTCGGCCGTCATTTTGAAGGGCGCCGGATACCATGCGCACCTAGGGTATAGAAAACCCTGTCGGGGGCGCTTCCCCGCGCGTGTAATCCGGATTACGGTTCCGGCGGCGACGAGCATAGCTGGCTCTCATGAAGAGAATTGCCCGATGCGAAAAACGTTGATTGCTGCGGCCCTGTTCGCATTCATCGCTTGGGCGATCGTCACGTTTGCTATGATGGTAGCGAAGTGGACCAGCCAAGTGCGGACCGAGTCCAGATCCAATGTCACTCACGCTAGCCATGGGTGACGGCCCACCGAACGTCTCAAACCGTATCAAGACGACGGTTGCGAGCCGCTTCTGCGAGGTGGATGGTCGTTATCAGTTCTGCGTCCCGGGCTGCTCATAGATCGTTACCGCGATCGAGAACCCTCTGCCAGGGCCTTGATTGATGCGGGAAGCAGCACGGCTTGGGGACGGGATCGCCGCCTGACGACAGAGCCCTGCCGCGGCCGGAGAAGCGCCAGAGCTTCGCGGCATCGGGCTGAACTTGCAGTAATTGCGCGGATGTCGGCGGATAGTGGCGCCCGCTCCGGTCAAGAAATGCCGGTTTATCGGACAGAACTCGCTTCTTTCAAAAGGGTGGGGGAGACTTGCGGAAAAGCCTCTGGTGCCCTGGCCGGAATCAATACTTGGTCTATCGTATTGGTATCATGAATTATTGCTGTGCATTTTTGAGAATACCAACAATAATACCAACAAAAGCGCGGCAATTGCTGTTCGCCCGTACCGATGAGTTGCTTGTTCGCCGTCCATGTGCGGCGTGCCGTATCATCCCGGACCCAGGGCAAAATCGAGCCCTGGCATCAGACCGAGCCGCATCCGGCTGATCTCGAACGACAGATCGGCGCCTTCGTCGAGCACTACAATCACGCCCGCTACCACGA
>DASZPA010000236.1:0-16706 GCA_035550555.1 Fimbriimonas sp. | reverse complement strand
TCCTCGTTCCCATCCTTTGTCGAGGTGAAGAAGATGAGGTTCGGCAATCCGGTGCTCCTGGAAGAAGTGGCGTTATGGCCGAAACAGTCCGCTCCTAACACCAAGGGCACGAGGCAGAGCCACGACATTCGTTTCCAGTATCGCTTCATTGCACTACTCCAGCAAGTAGCATAAATCTACACTAGGCCAACGAGCTTCAGCACTTCCTAGCAAAAAGTTCTTACTGATAAAAGAAGGGAGAAGCCTCTTCCGGGACTTCCCCCAAGCAATAATTGCTGTCCAATGCCAACTCTGTCGGTCGGCTAGTGTTGAGACACGCCGGCCGCAGAAACACTGTTGCGAATCAGCCCGAAACGAGCAGGATTACGGCAATTTCAGTAGCTCACCGTCACCTCGATAATCATCCCGCCTAGCCGGCTCTGAACGCTTTGCACGACTTCCGATTGGAATCCGGGATTATTTGACGAGGCGCCGCCGGGTCCCCACTTCATCCAGTACGTCGCGTTCGCTATAGGGTTGTCCGCGCCGTCGAGGTCAGGGTCGGAACCCTCGCCGTTTGGTCCGATCGAAAAGTCGTAGTGATCGTGGTAGACGAGGGGGTCATAGAACCCGTAGCAATGAACCGCGTAGCTCTTGGCGCCGGGGGTCTTCGGGATCGCGTAAAGGACTCCATTTCCGAACGTGGTCACTCCCGGAGAGCTGACATACTGCCAGGGACGAAAAACCATTGACCCGAAGACGATGGTGGGCTGCGTCTCGACCTTGATAGTCATCGTGGCGCCAGACTGAACCTTTCCGTTCTCGATCAAATCGCACGTCACGGTTTCCACCCCGAGGTTTGGACCTGCCGTATAGGTCACCGACGTTAGGGTCGTGGGACCGCTTGGAGCGTTGAGCTTTCCATAGCGGTTGGCGCAATGCCACTGAAGGGTCTGCGATGCCGAGACTAGATTGGCAGTGCTGAACGGTGTCTCGAGAATGGCCTGCGTCGTGTTATTCGGCTTGACTGAGAGGAGGACCGGGCGCAAGTTGATCGAGTTCTTGGATTGCACCCGGACGTCCAAGCTCGCCGACCCGTAGGGCGTGACATGGTGCTGCGCATCTTGTAGGCTGACTTGAACGGTGACAGTGTCTGTACCTGCGCTTGCAGTCAGCCCGGTATAGGCTCCGAATACCGCGAAGGTGGAGGTGGTGTCTTTGAACAACGTTCCCTGTGTGTTGTTTACAGTGAGATCGCCATGCGCACCGGTGGTCGACCAGGTGTAGAGAAGGCTGGAGCCGGGAGGCAGGTTGTTGCTACCGGTAACCGTGCAATCCACAACGCTTGTCAAGTTCGCGGGAACGTCGTTCTGAACGGTGCCCGGATTTGCTTTCAGGCTGACCTTGTTCTGGTTTGCCACGACCTGCCATGAATCAATCCGATCGGAGGTGTCGTACGACTGAAACTCGGGATAGCCATTGTTCCCGAGGAGATTGAATCCGCCTAGCGCGTTCGCAAGCCATTTGAGCATGACTTGAACGCGTGGCAGAGACCCGTCATCGCCGGGAATCGCCGCACCTACAAGGATCGCATCGTAAAACGTGGCGAGCTGATTGAGCTTGGTGGGATTTGAGAGCGCGTTGAGAACGTCGTTTTGCGCGGCTCGATAGTCGCCAGACTCCATGTCTGCAACCGCGTTCGGAAAAGTTGTGTCAACGAACGTAGCAGCTTGCGATCCGTTCGCGTCGACGGCCGCCTGTAGGGACGCGTAGACACTTTGCCTCTCGCTTAAAGTCAGCGTTTTCAGCGCGTTGGTCACCAAGGAGTGGTTTAGGAGCGGAAGGCAGAAATCCTTGACAAAGGAGACTTTGAGGAAGTCGGTCAGAGTCTTCTGTTCAGTTGCCGTGAGCGTGGAGGTTTCTCCCTGATTAAGGCCGGCGCCCGCGGCAGTGACTTTGTAGGAAACGGCCGCGATGGTGCCGGTTGGATCTGGGAGCGTGCCAACCACTACGCTGGTTTGGGCTGGAAACCCGCCAAGACTTCCGAGAAGGTTGAGAGACGCGGTCGTGCTTCCGGTGGCCGGGTCGATCTCGACGTTGCCGATGGAGTTTGGAGCAGGTACGGTTCGGCCGGCGGTATCCGTTGTCGAGACCTCATCCAGAAACAGCAGCGCTCTCCTTCGGAAGGTGTTCGTCGCCACGACCTGGTTTGTGACCGTCCCATAAGCGACCTGGATCCCGCTCTTGGTCGTCAAGGATGGATCAATCGCTATCGAGTGGTGGCTGAGGTTGGAACCTGGGCCGCCGGGACCCAGTTGCCGGTTGGCAAGCGCGGCAATGTCCGAGCGAAAGGCTCCCGACTTGGCTGAAAGGTTGCCGGAAGAAAGGAGCTCGGCGTTAATGTCGCTGGCGGACTGCGACAGATCCTGGCTCTGCTCCAATCCTTCGATCAGGACTTCCTGATCTTCTTCCGGGGCGGCAAATCCCGCAGTTTGAAAGTAGAGAAGCGCTGCTGCCGTCGAATTGGCGTCCAGCGTCGCATGTCCGGGTGCGACCCAGCCCATCAGCACTGGATTCCCGTTGGAGTCGATGAGGCCGACCAGTTCCCGAGAGACGCCCCACGCCTTGATGGTTCCGCTCGTGCCCGTAAGGGTGGATTTGTCGAAGAGTCCGCCCGAAAGAAAGAGACCGCCGGAGGGAGCATGATAGCCGGCGGGAAGAGAAACCGAGACCTTCAGGCTTTGCGCGCCTTGCTGGAACCCGCCACCTCCTCCACTGCCGCCTGAATGAGACCCACCGCCTCCTCCACCGCAGCCGGTCAATACCAGTGCGGCGGCCAAGAAGAAGGCCGCGGCCGCACGCATCAGTTCACCTTCCCCAGCTCGTGCCATTCACCCGTCGGCTTGTAACTCGCGTCGTTCGTTACCACGTAGGTCCCGGCGCCGTTCGAGATCGCTCGGTTGTAGCCGCTTGGCAGGATGAACTCGGTCTGACCGTCTGTGTAGCGCTCTCTGTCCAGAAGGTAGTCGCAAAAATCGCGGCTGTGCTGGTCCTTGGCAGCCATCTGCTGCTTGAAGTCGCGTTGCCGATCCTCTCGGAGCCCGCTCTGATAGCTTTCCGCCATCTTCTGCCGGATCGAGCTCACATAATCGGCCGTCTCTTGCGCGCCCTGCTTGATGATCGCCTCCGCGGCGTCCGCATAGGCCTGGAAGAAGTGGGGATCGAGCCTGCGTGACGAGAAGACCACCCCGGCGATCCGCATCGCCTCCGGGAACTTCGACTCGGGACCGACGACGCTCATGCCGTCTTGGATAAGCCAAATACCGTTGTAGCTCGAGGAGCCGTTCAGGCCCATCGAGGCACTCTGCGAGCCGTCGAATCGGAGCTGAGCCTTGAACAGGCTTGGTACCCCGTTGTGGTCGAAGCGAAGCTTGACCGAAGAGTTGAAGCCAACAGACTGCGCTCCCGTGGAAGCCATCTCCGGAAAGATGCTCTTGACGGGCTTATCCTCTTGTGAGACCACGTCGAAGCGAATGCCCGGATGCGTTCGTTGAAACTGGCCGATGAGGATGTCTGACGGTTTCTCCGGGGGCGCCTGACCAGTCATCGATCCATCAAAGTTTCGCGAGTACCGGCTGCCGTAGCTGTTCGTGTAGAACACCTCCATGGCTGAGTCGCTGCTCTTGCAGTCCAAGTAGCAGATCATCGGTGCGAGTCGGCGCTGGAAGTTCCAATCGATGCGGTCGTTTGTGATCCAGCCCTTTGGCGCCAAGTAGGTCAGGCCCAGTTTCCCGGTGCCTTGGCTGTCCATCACCTTGTCAAGCCTGAAGGCCGTGGTTTCGGAGGGAGCGACTGAAGCGAGAACGAGAACCGCCCACGCAGCGAGAGGTCGGGGTCGACAGAAGCGGCGCATTTGGAGACATGCTACGAGCGAGCCAGGCAGACTCAAACGTCTTCCGTGAACTATTTCACGGTGAGGCTCATTGCGGCCGGCAGATGTGCTGTTCAATGCTGTTGCAAGCATTCTTTGGATAGGTTTGGATCACTGCGAGCAATCGGCCTCAGATTTGGCGGATTGCGCGTTACAATGCCTCCATGCAGCCACCGCCGAGCGGCTGGTACCTAACCGTCGAAAACGGCTTTCAGCTTCGGGATCCCGAAGGAGTACCGGTGACGCTTGCCTACCGCAAAGTCGAGGAGCTTCTGCAATTGCTGCTGCAGCACGACGGCCGCATGGTTTCGCGGGAGGCACTAGCCCGGGAGCTTTGGCCCTCTTCCGAGCGTGAGAAGCGCCAGGTGAAGCTGCGTCAGGCTCTGAGCAAGCTGCGGGAGCAGATTGGTGGCGATAGCCTCCTCTCCACACGATCCGAGTGCGGCTTGGCGCCAAGCTTCCAGATCTCGTTCGAGCGTCCTAAATCCGCGGCGGACCCCTTACAGGCGGATGCAATTTCCGCGACCCCGACCGACAGCCTTCTCAATCTGCTTCATTGGCTGGCCAAGCACGACCAGCCAAAGATGCTCGCTTTGATGCGGGAGAACCTGACCATGACGAGCAGTCTTCGGGGCAAGGACTTGCGGGAACTGCTTCAAGACGTCAGCAATCCAGGCGAGCTGGGATCCTGGAAGGCCTACTTCGAGGGTCTTTTGATCATGGCGGGAGGTAGCAACTCGATCGGAGGAAGGCATCTTCGCCGCGTCATCGCCGATGCCGAAGCCGGGAACGACCATCGGTTGGCGGCGCAGGCCGCGGTCCAAGTGTGCCTGAGCGCCTGTTTTCAAAACGACGCAGCCGGCGCCACGCAAGCAGCGGCCTGGTGCATGGCCATCGCCTCAAGCAGCAAGAGCCGGTCGCTCGTACCGACTTCGACGCACCTCCAAGGCGTCGCGCAGGTGTATGCGGGAGAACTTGACAAGGGGCTGGCAAAGATCCGTGCCGCCGAATCGATGTACACAGATCCCCTGGAGGCGGCTGAGATGCAGGGCCTGCAGGCGTTCTATCTTGCCTGCCATTCTCGCGACTCCGAGGCAGCGGACCACTACGAGAGGGCGTATCGGATGGGGCGCGAGTCTGGGCATCGGTTTCTCAACCTGGTGTGCTCTGTCACGGATGGACTCATCGCACTCCATCAGCACGGCGCGGAAAAGGCCATGCTCAAGCTGCGAAAGGCCGTGGACCTGGCCGAGACGCATCAGAACGCGCATCTGTTCCTTCCAGCGGTCGAGACGCTCGCGCGAGCGTATGAGGCCGTAGGAGAGACAGCGGAATCGCGGTCCCACATGGCCAGGGCGCAGCGGGTTCGCCGTTCCATGTCGCTTTTCTTCACGCCGCTGGATAGAGCCCGGCTCTCGGCGGTCTGCAGGGCGTAGGCCCCACCCGTGCTGTGACGTTTAGGACGCTCGCTTCGTCAGTGTTCTTGACCAAAGCTGTCACAGCAACACTTGTTCTACAGCCGCGGCCACAGATCAGAGGGAAGCCATGTCCGAAACATTGAGTCGAAGGTCGTTCAACACTTTGGTTGCCGGCGGTGCGTTTGCCGCGGCTGGCGGGTTGGCCTTCGGCCAAGAGCTCAAGAAGGCGCCGGTCCCCGTCGAGAAGCCCTTGCTCCGGGACTACCCCGTGCCGACCGGCTTTGTTCCGCCCTGGAAGAAGCTTCAGCTCAACCGCACGATGCTGCAGGACTTCGTGATCTATGCCCATAGCGACCTCGACATGACTAAGAGGCTGTTAGATGAGGAGCCGCTTCTCATCAACGGCGTGATGGACTGGGGCGAAGGCGATTGGGAGTCCGGCCTCGGAGGCGCATCGCACATGGGCCGGCACGACATCGTGCGATTCCTCCTCGAGCGCGGCGCACGGATCGACATCTTCTGCGCGACCATGATGGGCCAGCTCGACGCGGTCAAGTCGTTCCTCACCCTCCAGCCCAAGCTCATCGACTCCCGCGGCCCCCACGGCTTCACCCTCCACTTCCACGCCCAGCTCGCTGGGGCGGAGTCGGAGAAGATGATCGATTACCTGCAGTCGATCAAGCATGTGGATCTGAAGCCGAATCCGTTCGTCCAGTTCATGAAGAACTGACGGGCTAACGAGGTTTGCTTCCCCGGAAGTACGGTAGGACCTGCTTGGAATAGTACGGCTCCTCCGTGCACCAGAACAGGTAATCGACGCCAAGGTAATCCTTAGCGAAGTGGACAAGTTCGGCGATGGAGACGGGTTTGCCCGTCTTTGGGTCCACATCAGCCTGGTTGCCGTCTTGCACAGCGATTCCGGTTACAACCTTTCCATGGACGGCTCGGATGAGCGGGTAGGAGTGATGCATCTGAGCACGCCGATTCGGCAAAAGGTCAGGACCCCCGACGCCCACATGGAGGCGCGTTGCGGCTTCGTAAACGGCCTTCAAGTAACCTTTGTCGTTGCCAGGAAGCAGTTCTCCGGGCATGAAGTTTGCATACTGCAGGGCAACCGACTTCCGAAACGATCGCCTTAGCGCGGCCATATCGTCGATAATCGCGTCTCGGTACCTCGCCGGCGTAAAGTCCTGCGGATAGAGCCGTCCTGAAACACCGAAGTCGACAGAACTCTCCGCCAAGTTGACCCCCTCGATCCTCCCATCGAGCTCTTTGCCCAGTGCCGCCAGCAGCCTTTGAAACCGACCCCGAACGGCTGGATCCCACCGCCGAGCCACCCAGCCCTCGGGAGTCGCTTGCTTATCTTCGATGTCGTCCTTGTGAAACGAATACTGCTGAGCCACGCCGCCGTGATATTCAGGATCCTCACGGATGTATTTCGGCACGCAGACGTGGGTCGGCATGAACGTGACGTCTTGGATCTGCACGAATAGCCGCTTGTGGTGGGCTCGAAGGAACTGGAGATCCTCCCGGATCATCGAGAAGTCGTACGCGTCCTTGTCAGGTTCCAATTGCCGCCACGAATAAGTGATCTGCGCGCCGGATAGAGCCTGGCAGTCGAGGAAAGGATCAGAGTGGATCTTTTCCCGGTCTTGAGAGAAGAAGACAAAGTTCTTGGGTTCGCTTGCAAACGGCGCTATGGCTAGGGCTAGCAATCCGATCGCGGCCAGAAACCTTGTCATCGATGACCAGCCTACCGGCTAAGGAATTGCGAGAGCGGCCCCTCCGTTTCTCCAGAGACCTACGGCGGGCAGCCTTCGCTAAATCTCCTGCTAGCTTGCCAGCCGAAGCCTTGGCGAAGGCTGGTGGAGGCGGGGAGAGTTGAACTCCCTTCCAAAACCGTCGCCCCCTCAATTACCACGAGCGTCGCCCCAGTACTTTATCTCGTCGCCGCTCTCTGCCGGGGTCGCCTGAGCGGATCAACCAGTTCGATTGTTTTAGCCTAGCTTGCTACGAACAGAAGCTCGTCAGGCGATCCGGATTTTATTAGGCCCGACACACTCCCTACCGGCTCGAGAGTGCTGGACCTCACAGCTAATTAGGCTGCGAAGGCGTAATTGTTATTCGCAACTACAGTTTTTCTCGTTTTTGACGTGGCCAACGAGAATCCACGGCTCGCAATCGAGAGTCAAACCGGCCCTGTCGAGCCCGTTCGCCCCCATCTGTTTCAGATATTACTACGTCGGCAGGGCAGCCTTCGTCGCGGAGGGATCAAAGCCCCATGCAAGATTGTTCCATGAAGAGGCGCGCTTGCCGGGTTCGGATTTCGGACGGCAAACCTATACTTGGGGTGGAGACCATGAAGAGAACGATTGCGGGGATCTTGCTTTTGGCGGCCAGCGTGGTCCTATTCGTCAGTTGCGGCGGAGGTAGCGGATCTTCGACCAAGCAGCCTAACTGGGACTTTGTCCTCGACAAGAGCGCGGCGACACCCCACGGGACACGTGCCCCAGTGCTGATTGACCTCGGAACGCTCAAGCCCGGACAAACGATCACACCCGTCGACATCCTCGCCGTCTCCAAGAACGGTTTCAGTGGAAGCGTCTCGCTGTCGGATGTGGCGAGCGACTCTCCCGACCACATCGTCGCCCAGACAAGTCTCTCCACCATCGTTCCCACTCCGAGCGGAGCTCCGTTTTCTGTCGGCTTTACCGTTCCCGCGAACTATCCGTACTCCGGCTCGGGCGTCACCTTCCAGGGCAAAGACGACCAGCGAGGAACCCGCCAGAAGGAGATCGCATTCAAGGTGGCCACCCTCAGCCCTACCTTCGACACCGTCACCTTCGCGCCATCCACTCTTTCTGGCTCCGGCTCTCTCTCGCTAAAGCCTCTAAATGGGTTCACGGGACAAGTCTCCATCACCTTCGACACCGATCTGACTCGCGCTCCGACAGGCTTCTCACCGTTGCCCAACACTGTGCAGGTGACGGCGCCGAACAGTCCGGTCACCATTTCCGGGACATCTGCCGTCTCCACTCCAATCAACTTCGCCTGGACCTCGTGGCCCATTGGAAACTACGAGGTAATCGCGGTTCTCAAGAACGGCAACATGGCCATTCGCACGCCGTTGCAGATCAAGATCGCGACTCCCAACCCAAGCACCCTCGCAGTGACGCAGTGGCACAACGATGGAATGAGGACGGGCCTGTACCCGTACGAGACGCTGCTCACCCAGGGCAACGTCGGCTCGAGCACCTTCGGCAAGCTGTTCAGCCAATCCGTCTCTTCGCCAATCGAGAACCAGCCGCTCTACGTGCCGAACGTGGACGTCGCGGGCAAGGGGACCCACAACGTGGTTTACGTGGCCGCAACCAACGACACGGTCTATGCCTTCGACGCAGATAACATGCTTGGATCGAACGCGACGCCGCTTTGGCAGGCCACGCTCGGGACGCCCATCCCGCCTGGAGCCCTTGTCGCCGGCAACGAAGATAACGATGGGATTCTCAGCACACCGGTAATCGATTTGAACTCCAAGACAATCTATGTCTCGGCGATGGACTTCGCTGGAGGCATTGGTGTTTCGCGGCTCCACGCCCTCGATCTCGGTTCCGGGGCAGAGAAGATGGGGGGACCGATCACGGTAACGGGGACGGTAAGCGGCACTTTGGGAGCCAACGGGAACGTCAACTTCGACCCGATGAACTCATACCAGCGGCCTGGCCTCATGCTTCTGAATGGAGTGGTCTACACCTGTTACGGAGGCCTCTTCGGCGATCCGGCTCCCGATCGAGGCTGGATCTTTGGATACAACGCGTCCAACCTGCAGCAGCAGACCTGCGTCTTCACGACTGCTCCCGATGTGGCGGTTGGCGATCCGACCGGCTACGCTGGAGGCGCGATCTGGATGGGAGGCGCCGCTCCGAGCACGGACGGGACCTACCTCTACGTCGCGACTGGGAACGGCGACTTCGATGCCAACAGCGGCGGAGCGGACTACGGCGACTCGATCCTCAAGCTCCAGCCTTCGGGCAACACCCTCAAGGTCGCCGACTACTTCACCCCTCACAATCAGAAAGCGCTGGCGGACGCCGATTTGGATCTGGGCTCTTCGAACCCCATGTTGATCCCCAACGGCGGCAGCAATCTGCTTCTTCAGCTCACCAAGACGAGCACCCTGTACTTGGTCAATGCGTCGTCGATGGGCAAGTTCAACTCGACTTCGGATCAAATCGTCCAAGAGATCTCCGATGGAAGCGCGCACGTTTGTCTGAGCGCTCCGGCGTACTACAACGGCTCGGTGTACTACGCCAGAATCGGCGACAACTTGGTCGGCAGAAGCGTCGGTGGCGGAATGCTGGCCGGAGCAGCCTTCGCACGGACCACTGCCACGTTCAATCGCACGACACCCAGCATCAGCTACAACGGCGCCGCTGCTTCCCCGGCCAATTCGGCCATCGTGTGGGCGATCGAAAACTCGGGCGGCAACGCGGTGCTGCACGCCTATGCGGCAAGCAACCTCAACGAGCTTTACTCCAGCAATAACGGCGCCGACACGGCTGGCCCCTACATCAAGTGGGGAGTACCGACGGTCGCGGCCGGCAAGGTCTACGTTCCATGCGGCAACCAGCTCGCCGTATACGGGCTCAGGACGCCTGGCGCAGCAGCCAAGGTCGTTCCAAAGAAGAAACGGAGGTAATACCCAACCTTAGCGCTTTCTGGGCGAATTCGCCTTCGCACTGACGATACAATGCTCGCAAGATGCTTGGAACGATGGCCTTGTCACTGTGCCTTCTACTAGGCGGGCAGGACCCGGCACCGGGCGTTTGCACCGACCTGTTTCTTGTTGCGAACAACTCAAAAGTTCTGCAGAACCTCGATTGGCTAAAACACCCTGAGGCGGGAAACGAAGTCGAGGCGATCCTCGCACCCGTTCTGTTGACCCTCAAGGAAACCAATTCGGACTTCACGCTGATCGACGGCGGAGATTGCTCCCGATTCTCCGTGAAGCCGGGCGACCGCAGGGCATCCGTCATTCAGCGCGAGTACTCGGGATTCGTGTCGAAATCGGAGGGTTCGATCGTGAACGGTGTTTCCAAGATGCACCCGATTGAATACACCCAGACTGAAAGCACGACCAGCATGTCGCTTTATCCGCGGCCTGAAGGCGATTACGGCTATGTCTCGCAGGGCTTCCTGTACTTCAATAACAACACCGCCAAGAAGCCGTGGCTTGTGGTTCAAGACCTGAATTCGTTGAAGACCGCACTGACCGCCGGCCAATCGCAAGACCGGGCGAACTCAGAACACATGCTGCCGGTTACGGGTGAGTCGTCGCTCTCATCACAAAGGATCTTGAGTCAGCTGAAGCCTGACTTCAAGGGAGTCTGCCTTTGCGCTCGCGGACTCACGCACGGCAACTTTATCGCCTTTCCGCCGGCGGGAGTCGTGAGCCATTACAAGTTGATCATCCACGGAGACAGCGTGGAGGCACAACTGGTGGAGATTCTTCGGGAGCCAAAACAGGACCTTCTGGCGTCTTCTCGAAAGTAGTGCCCTCTCTACTGGATCTGCAGTCCGGCCGATTTGATTCGGAGCCGCCTCAATCGGTGCGGACCCTTCGCGACATCTCGTCGATCTTCCGCGACCAATCGGCTCTTGCCACATGGGACCCGTCGACGGTGGTCTATGAGACCCATGGATGCCCTGGCGAGGTCGACGGAGAGCCGCGTCTTCTCTACGCGACGACCGTCCTGCACCCCGGGCAAGTGGGCAGTGAACACTTTATGACGCGCGGCCATTTCCATGTGAAACCCGAGCGCGGCGAACTGATGCTGACCCTGCGTGGGACGGGTGAGCTGCTGTTGATGGATCGAAGCCGCAAGATCTGGCGGGAGCCGATGGAGCCGGGAAGCTTGCACGACATCGATGGCCGCTACGCTCATCGGGTGGTGAATACGGGTTCAGTTCCGTTGGTGTTCTTTGTCACCTGGATGAGCGACTGCGGTCACGACTACGAGAGCATCATGAAGGCTGGCTTCGGCGAACCT
This sequence comes from Fimbriimonas sp., assembly GCA_035550555.1. Lineage (GTDB taxonomy): Bacteria > Armatimonadota > Fimbriimonadia > Fimbriimonadales > Fimbriimonadaceae > Fimbriimonas. The sequence goes on along the minus strand of DASZPA010000236.1, from coordinate 5,328 downwards.
GAAAGTGTCTAAGCCGCCTTCGCGACGCGCTTCAAAAGGCGAATCAGCTTGTCCTCAGCGCACGACAGCAGTTCGTCGTCGCTGAGGCCTTCCTTCTTCGGAAAGCATTCGCGCAAAGAGCCTTCGATGAACGCTTCCACGACGTGCGGATGGACGTAACACTTGCGACAGATTGCGGGTGTGTTGCCCAGCTGATGAGAGACGTTCTTCATCGCCTGTGTCACGATCCGCTTCTGAGCCGCCTTCGTAGTGGGTGCTTCTTGGCCGGCAAGCTCGACGAACGCGAGCAGGGTGCCCCACCAGGTGCGAAAGTCTTTGGCCGTCACATGCTCGCCAGTGATCTCGTGAAGGTAATGGTTGACTTCGGAAGAGGAGATGCTGTGGGCGACTCCCTCGTCGTCCAGGTAGTGGATCAGCTCTTGACCGGGCAGGTCCTGGATCCTTTTGACGAGTCGCGCGAGCCGTTTGTCGTGGATCTCAATCTTGTGCTTGATCTTGCTCTTGCCCAAGAAAGTGAACTCGATCTTCTGCCCCTGGACCTTCACATGGCGCGAGAGCATCGTGGTTAATCCGTAAGATTTGTTCTCGTGGGCGTACTCCTCGTTGCCGATTCGGATGAGGCTTCGCTCCAGTAGATAGACGACGACAGCAGCTACCTTCTCCTTAGGAAAGCCCTCCAAGGAGAGGTCCGCATCGATACGCTCGCGGATCTTGGGCAGGATCGCTCCAAACTCCGCCATCCGCATGAACTTGTTTTCGTCACGGAACTCGCGAAATCGTGGATGATATCGATACTGCTTGCGGCCCCGTGCGTCGAAGCCGGTCGCCTGCAGATGTCCATTGGGATCGGGGCATATCCACACGCGATCGTAGGCCGGAGGGATCGCCAGCTTGTTGATCCGGTCGATCTCTTCATAGTTGGTTACCTTCTTGCCGTTTGCATCGAAGTATGCGAAACCTCCTCTGGCTTTCCGGCGGGTAATGCCTGGCGTCGAGTCGCTAGTGTAGTGAAGTCCCGCCTCTTGCGCTGCTTCTACGATTTCCGGGCTCGCCGCCATCCCGGTATATGACTGCGGCCCCCTTCGTAGGCGTTCCACCCATGGAACAGGAGTTAAGGGTTCCGTGTCCTTGGACTTGCGATGTCTGAAAGTAAATCGCTAAAGGCGCTCCTGTTCAACTGCACCCTTAAGCCAAAGGGTGAAAGATCGAGCACGCAAGCGATGCTTGAGAAGGTCGTTTCGGTTTTGGAAGAGCAAGGAGCATCTTGCGAGGTCGTCCATGCGGTGGACGCCGGAATCGCCTTCGGAGTCGAGACGGACATGGGCAAAGGTGACAAGTGGCCGGCGATCCATAAGAAGATCCTCGAGTCGGACATCCTCGTCATCGGCACACCCATCTGGCTGGGACAGCGATGTTCGGTGAGTCAAATGGTCCTGGAGCGAATGGACGCCATGCTCGATGAGACCAACGAGAAAGGACAGCTACCCCTTTATAGCAAGGTCGCCGGGGTGTGCGTCGTCGGTAATGAGGATGGGGCGCAGCATGTGGGCGCCAGCATTCTGTACAACCTGATGCAGATCGGCGCCACCATTCCTCCAAATGCCGAAGCCTATTGGGTTGGAAAGGCGGGAGGAGAAGACGATTTTGTCGATGTTGGTCAAGACGACGAGTACGTCCGATCGCTGATCTCTTATCTCGGAAACAATCTTGCGATCTTTGCCCGTCTGCTAAAGCAGAACCCTATCCCAGTACAAGGAAACCGGTCGGAATAATATGAGCATCTGTTTGCAAGACGAGCTATGGGTGGTCGTCCAGGAATCGGAGAGGACGAACGCACCGTGCCCAAAACCCCTCTCGAACGGCTTTTCGTCGGACAAGGCCTATAGAGTAATGGGGCTACACTGCCCATCGGAGACTTCTGAGGCCTATTTCATTCTATGCAACGACCGAAACGAAGTTTGGTTCATTTCAAATCAGCACTTCAGAGTCTTTGAAGGCGAGAAGAACTCGAAACGCCTACCAACTCCTAAACCTACTTTTGCGGTGTCCAAGGAGGAGGTCGGCAACGGCTACAAGCAATAGGACCCACTGAAACCTTGGTATCAAACACAGTTTAGCCCGACCCACGTATGCCATGGGTCAGGCTCGAAAGTTCGGATCTTAGAACCTACATGGATGCAGCCGTTTGCTGGACCTGCGAGGCCGGCATGCGCATATGAACCTTATCGTCGATGCGCTCGACATCCTTCATCGAGATCCAGTGGTGCGTGCCGCCGGACGATGGATCACTCTTGGTTAGCTTGATCCGGTCCTGGCCTTCCATTTCGTCGACGGTACCGACATGCTGATTGTCGGAGCCAACAACTTCCATATGCTCTTTAATCTTCGTAGTATCCATCATACTTTTAAGATCGAACGTGGCGCGTTTAGGTTCCGAACGTCCCGCCTGGACTATCGCGGAGCAAAATGAAGAAACCCAGGCGTCGTGGCCTGGGCTTGCCTTCTTATTGATTAAGATTGATACGTAAAATGTTTAGCCGCTCTTCGCCTTGTTGCGTCGAGTTTCCCAGCCCTTTTTGGCGGCCTCGCTTCGCGTGGCGTGACTTTGGCTGCTGCCTCCCCTGTGGCCGCCCTTGCGTGATGGCTCGTGGTTCTCTTTCTTGCCGCGGCCCGAGCCGGACTTCTTGCCGCCACCCGTTTCCTTGTTTACGGTGGCCCAAGCCCGCCGCTCCGCCTCGTTCTCGGAGACTCCACGCTTCTCGTACCCCTCTTCGATGTGCTCTGCCTGTCTCTTCTGTTTGTCTGTGTACTTGCTCTTATCGCCTCGTGGCATTTCTCTCTCCTTTGATGCGCCTGTTACAGCGCGTAATTTCTAGGACGGGGTGCATCATCGGCCCGTTCCAGCGCACAACGGGAGGCCCAGGACAGTCCAATTGGGTATGGCAACCAAGTTGACGGACGTCGAGGAGCCCTACTATGGGACCGCTGCGGAGTTCATCCCTGAGGACGTTGACTTGGGCGAACTTGCCAACGCTTCCAAGGGGTGCAAGGGTTGCCATCTTTGGCGTCATGCGACGCAAACCGTCTTCGGCGAGGGTCCCGTAGACGCGCGCGTGGTTATGGTTGGCGAGCAGCCTGGCGACAAGGAAGACTTGGAAGGCCATCCCTTTGTCGGACCCGCTGGAAAGCTCTTGGACGATTGCCTGGAGGAGGCCGGAATTCCGCGGGACGAGGTGTACATCACCAACGCGGTCAAGCACTTCAAGTGGATTCCCAGCGGCCCGCGCCGGCTCCATCAAAAGCCGAACAAACGCGAGGTGACCGCGTGCCTGCCGTGGCTTCAGGCAGAGCTGGACGACATCAAACCGGAAGTCATCGTGGCCTTGGGCGCGACGGCAGCGCAGGCTCTGTTGGGAGACGCGTTCCGCCTGACCAAGCATCGGGGGGAGTTCCAGTCTTCGAAGTTCGGCAAAGAGATCCTGGCCACTCTGCACCCGTCGGCAGTGTTACGGGCGCCCGATGCCGCCGCTCGTGAGGAGGCTCGCCAGAGTCTGATCGACGACCTGCGGCTTGTCGGAAAGCGTATCGTTCATAAGTAGCGCCTTATGAACTCCCACGCCGAGGCGTCGTCGAACTCATGGCTGCCTTCGAACACCAGGAACTTGAAGGCGTCGGTCTTTCCCAGATTTCGATAGTAACTTGCGGCTTCCGGAGCAAGCTCGATGCCCATGTCCCGATGCGGAGCGTCGTCGTTCTTGCCTGCTTGGATCAGCAATGGTCTTGGACAGATAAGGGCCACGATTTCAGGATCGCGAAACAGCGTGAATCGATCCATGGACTGGAAATCGGAAGGGATGGTCAAGTCGCTCTGACGGTAGCGGAACTCTTGAACTCCGAAGTAGCAACTCGACACGACGACCTTGATGCGTGGTTCGAGCGCCGGCGTGACGAGCGCGTAGTAGCCACCGTAGGAGAGCCCCACCATGGCGACTCTCTTCGGATCGATCTCTGGACGTTTCAGGAGGACGTCCAGGCTACGCGTGATCTTCGCGATCTCGATCGCGGTGATGCTGGTGCCCACCAGCCGAAGCCGCTCGTCGATCTGGTTGCGAACGTCAGCTGGGTAGCCCGCGGCGTTAAACAGGTGCTGAGGAGCAAAGACGGCGTAGCCCCTCTTGACCGCGCCGCGAACCATGTCGTGGTAGTTCGCTCCTCCGTTGAACAGCGCGACCTCAGGCGATCCGCCGCCGCCGTGCATCGAGATGACCAGGGGGATTTTGCCCTTGACTCCCTTCGGAACGATGTAGATGCCTTCGGCATGGACACCCTTTACGACTGGGATTTGAGCGCGATAATAGGTTCCGAGGCTGTCCTCACCCATGGGAACGAAGCTCGCCTTCTCCGTCCCGATCTCGCCCGGCGGAGGGTAGCCGATCGATTCGGCGTACCTGCTCCGCAGAGCCTTGGTTGAGTTCTCATAGGCGCCGACGGAAGAGAAGTCGGGGTGGAAGAGGGCGTGGAGACGGCTCTTGTCTGCGGCGAGGGTCTGGACGTACGCGTCCAGCTCCTGAGCCTGTTCCGAACGCAGGTGGTCGGAAGCGGAGACGTTTTGCTCGAACATGGGTTGCTGTGCGTTGGCAACCGATAAGAGGGCGGCGAAGATGAAGCAGGTGGAGAATCGGCAGGGGGTTCGCATGAGGCTCCTGGGCAGGTCTGCATTCTAAACAGAAGTTGCGGCACCGCGCTGTTTACGCTCCGCTTGGGTACTCCTCGCTCCGCTTCAAGCTCCGCGATGATCGCCCTTCGGGAGACGTCGCGGGCCGCCTAACTCACTTCTTTCAGACAAGGCGTCCCCAAAAGCCACGTCTCGCTTGGGCGACGCCAGCTAACCGCTCCAGAGGAGTACGGGCAACAGTCCTTGCTTCTCCTCGCGCTTCGCGCATCGGCCGCTGGGATTGGTTACTGCTGTCACGACTGGTGCTCTGCTGAGGCGGGAAATTCCTGCGAGGCTGCAAGTCTTTGCGGGCTATGGATCGAGCCTTCGACCCTCCCGCTTCCTTCATGGTCTATTCCCACACCTGCGGTGTGGGCTGGTATCGATCGCGCCCGTTGGTGCTAGTGGGAGGGCGTTTGGTTATCGCCTCCTCAGGGCGATTCAGCAACAGGTGGCCGGACCTGCTTTGCGCCATAGAAGGGTAAAAGCTCACCGTGGAACTGGATTTCGAGACCGAATATCCGTCCGTTCGTCAGCCGGTGATTGCTCGGAACGTCGTGGCGACTTCGCAGCCGTTGGCGGCGCAGGCGGGACTTCGGATGCTGCTTCGTGGC
>DASZPA010000235.1:0-16452 GCA_035550555.1 Fimbriimonas sp. | reverse complement strand
CGACGAGGCGCTGGAGGCGCTCCAATGGCTGGCAAGGCACGAGGGCCTCATTCCGGCCTTCGAGAGCGCGCACGCGTTCGCGCCGCTGATGAAACCGGGAGCTTTCGAGCCCGGTACGCGAGTGATCGTCAACATGAGCGGACGGGGCGACAAAGACATGGAGTCCGCCGCGCGGATTCTGAAGTTGTAGGAAATCTCCCTGATTTGGGAGTCCGCGTCCTGTAACCGAGCGGAGCGAGGCCTTTCGTTGCAGTTTAGGTGTTATCGAAAGGTGCGCCTCCAGCGCAATTGAAGACGCGGACGCGTCCGCGGACTTCCAAAAAGGCCTGTCTTCATGATTTCGGATCACAGTCGGCCTCCGGTAATCTCCTCCCATGCCTCGCCTGCCAGGTGTATTCGCTGTAACGTCGCTTTTAGCTATCTGTGGCTGTGGAGGTGGTGGCGGAAGCAAATCTTCGACCCTTCAGAATGCGACGTTTCAAATCGATTGGCCCACGCGTTCGCGTGCTGCGCTGACGAACCCTTTGACATCGGCGCTCTCCGTCCGAGTCGTTTTCAGAGGAGCGGCCACCAACGGGGCAGACGTGACGATGAACATCGATCGGGACGCGAGCAAAGTCAGTGCATACACCGGAACTTACACGCTGACGCAAGGAATCCGGCCGTCCTCGTCGCGAACGATGAACGCAACCTTTTACGCTCAAGCGGGTGAGACGGGACCTGTCGTGGGCACCGCGACGTCTGCTACAGCGACGCAAGGAGCGGAACTCTCCTTCGGAACCATTTCGCTGACCAGCGTGGTCTCGGTGGTTTCAGTGGTGCCGGCCACCCTTACGGTCGGCTCAGACCCCGTTCAACTCCAGTTCGAATGTAAGGACGGCAATGGGGCGGCGGTGGCGGTCTCACCGGGCTCGGCGACTTGGGCGATCTCCTCGAATCCTGCCTACCTCTCTTTGACGCCGGATGGCCAGGCAACCCCCATCACCAACGGTACGGCAAACGTTACGGCAACCGTCGACGGGATTGTCAGCAACGTGCAAGGGATTCAAGTGGTGAATCCAGCTCCCGCACCAGATTTTGAGAACCCCGGCTTTGAGTCTCCAGCGATCTCCGCCGGCTCTTACGCAGAGGCGTCTGACGCCGCAACCGGATGGACCGGAGCCTCGGTGATTACGGGCACGCAGACGGGCTTCGGAATCGCAAACGCCTCCCATTCTTGGGGATCGGATGCCAAAGCCGGTTCGCAGTATGGATTTCTCCAGTCTTCGCAGACGGTGGAAACAGATCAGGGTTCGTGCACGCAGACGGTGACGGGTCTCACGGTTGGAAAGACGTATAAGGTTGAGTTCTGGATGGCCCGGCGCAACGGAGACGTTGGAGGCAACACGGGAGAGCCGATCTCACTGACCGCAAACGGGACGACGATCTTTGCATCGGCGGCGCCCAATCCGGACGGCTCTTGGAACCAGTACGCAAGCTCCACGTTTACCGCAGGGCAGACTTCGTACACGTTCGTCTTCAGCACCGAGGCGCCATCACCAGACCAGGATCAGACCACTCGACTCGACGAAGTCCACCTCGTTCAGACGAACTAGTGGGGCGGCCCGCGACGAAGCGTCGGGTGATAGCCATCTTTTTGTCGCAGGGAGCGTTCGGCAAGGATTGCGGTTCGAAGGCGAACCGGGTCGAATCGGCAGGCGTAGGTCTTTAGCACTCTCCTTCAATTTCTGCTAAAAACCGTTGACTTCCGGCAGCCTAAAAATCCAAAATTAGCAATCGAAACGTGTGACTGCTAAACAGCGGTCTCGCCTATTTCGGAGGATAAACGACAACACCATGCCAACGATCAAGCCTTTAGGAGACAAGGTCGTCGTTCAGCTTGTGGAGCAGGAAGAGAAGACGGCTTCCGGCATCTACCTGCCTGACTCGGCCAAGAAGAAGCCCCAAGAGGGCAAGGTCATCGCCGTCGGAAACGGCCGAACGCTCGACAACGGCCAGCGCAACACGCTGAGCGTCAAAGTCGGCGACAAGGTCCTGTTCAGCAAATACGGCGGAAACGAGGTCACCCTCGGCAGCGAGGAGTACACGATCCTCGACGAAGACCAGATCTACGCGATTCTTTAAGTTTGTAAGTTTGTGAGTTGGTAAGTCGTTAAGACCTCTCGCTCACAAACTCACAAACTGACCAACTTACAAACTCAAACCAATGGCAGCAAAAAACCTTTTATACGATGAGAACGCACGGCGTGCGCTTGAGCGCGGCGTCAACAAGGTCGCGGACGCGGTCAAGGTCACCCTTGGCCCCAAGGGCCGAAACGTGGTCCTCGACAAGAAGTGGGGAAGCCCCACGATCACCAAGGACGGCGTGACCGTGGCCAAGGAGATCGAGCTCGAAGATCCTTACGAGAACATGGGCGCCCAGCTCTGCAAAGAGGTCGCCTCCAAGACCAACGACGTGGCCGGCGACGGCACGACCACGGCGACCGTGCTCGCTCAGGCGATCGTCAACGAGGGCCTTCGCTTCGTGGCCGCCGGCGGAAACCCGATCGCGGTGAAGCGCGGTATCGATAAGGCCGTCGAGCAGGTGATCGCTTCGATCAAGTCCAGCTCGCAGCCAATCAAGGACAAGGAGCAGGTCGAGTTCGTCGCCACGATCGCCGGCAACGATAATGAGATCGGCAAGCAGGTCGCCGAGGCAATGGACAAGGTCGGCAAGGACGGCGTTATCACCGTCGAAGAGAGCAAGGGCCGCGAGACCACGCTCGAAGTCGTCGAGGGCATGCAGTTCGATCGAGGCTACATCAGCCCCTACTTCGTGACCGACCCCGAGCGCATGGAGGCCGTCCTCGAGAACCCGCTGATCCTCATCCATGAGAAGAAGATCGGCAACGCTCAGGAGTTCCTCGGCTTTCTCGAGAAGGCCGCCGCCACCCGACGCCCGATCGTGATCATCGCCGAGGACGTGGAGGGCGACGCGCTCGCCACCGTGGTGCTCAACAAGATCAGAGGCGTGCTGCAGATCGCGGCCGTCAAGGCGCCGGGCTTTGGCGACCGCCGGAAGGCCATGCTGGAAGACATCGCCGTTCTTACGAAGGGCCAGTTCATCAGCGAGGACCTCGGCACCAAGCTCGACAACGTGACGATCGACATGCTCGGTTCCGCTGAGAAGGTCGTCATCACCAAGGAAGAGACCACGATCATCAAGGGCGCCGGCTCCAAGGAGGCCGTGCTCGGCCGAATCGGCCAGATCAAGGCCCAGATCGAGAAGACCGACAGCAACTACGACCGAGAGAAGCTGCAGGAGCGGCTTGCCAAGCTCAGCGGCGGCGTCGCGGTCATCAAGGTCGGCGCTTCCACCGAGACCGAGCTCAAGGAGAAGAAGCACCGGTACGAGGATGCTCTCAGCGCGACTCGGGCGGCCGTTGAAGAGGGAATCGTCGCGGGCGGCGGTACCACCCTTCTCAAGGCAGCCACGCAGCTCAGCGAGACCGGGCTCACCGGCGACGAGCTGACAGGCCTCACGATCGTGAAGCGAGCTCTCGAAGAGCCGCTTCGCCAGATCGCCAAGAACGCCGGCCACGAGGGCTCGGTCATCGTCGAGCACGTTCGCAACGCCGGCGAGGGCAAGGGCCTCAACGCCGTTACGGGCGAGATCGTCGACATGGTGACAGCCGGAATCGTCGACCCTGCCAAGGTGACGCGAAGCACCGTGCAGAACGCCGCTTCCATCGCCGGCCTGGTTCTCACCACCGAGACCTTGGTCGTCGAGAAGCCCGAGCCGAAGAAGGCCGCCCCGGGTGGCGCGCCCGGCATGGGCGGCATGGGCGACATGGACTATTGAGGTCCCAACACCGATAGGCTCGACGGCCCCGGCAAAACCGGGGCCGTCGTCTTTTTGGGCTAAGCGAGGTATCGGCACGCTTTCTGGTAAGCGGAACGTGGACGCAAGAGCGTTACTAACATCTGATCTTTACGATAGGCACGCAGTTGATCTATCGTAAACTCATGGGGAGGCATAAGAGAACCTCTCCGTCCCAATCCCATCGCCGCCGGCACAACGATGCAACTCTCTTGGCAACTTTTTCTGTTTGGAGACTTTTGCCTGCTCGACCCGCTCGGGCTTCCGGTGAGGCTCGCCAATCGCAAGGTCGAAGGCGTCTTAGCGGTGCTGGCCCTCCACCGGCAGTTCGGTATGGAGAGAGACGAGCTGGCGGAAATCGTCTGGCCTCAGCGACCTTTGGAAAACCAGCGGGCGAGCTTGAGGCAGGCTCTCGTCCAGCTCAAGAGGGCGGTGGGCGACGAGAACGTGGAAGCGTCCCGCTCCCACCTTCGACTGAGCTCCAAGTTGAGCCTCACCTGTGACTACGACCTCCCCGAGCTAAGGCGCGCCAACGGATTCATGCCGGGTCATGAGGGCGAGTGGTTCGACCAGATCCGGTACGAAGGGCCACGGGACGAGGAAGCGCAGGACCGCAAGACGCCCACCGTGGTCACCCACTTTAGCGAAACGCTGAATTGGATGGCGATGCACGACCCCCGCGGGATGTTTGAGCTGCTGAAAGCGAGCAAATCGCTCGCAAAAGGCCTTCGCTTCGGCAATCTTCTGCGACTGATCACATTGACTGAGCGAAGCCGCGTTTATGAGGGCTGGTCTCTTTTCTGGCGCGGCGCCTCAGAGAACGACCTGCAACTGTGCGCCAATCTCCTTCGCTCCTCATTGAAAGAAGCCAAAAAGGACAACGATCTGGTGCTCGCCTCGGAAGTCTGCCTTGAGCTGGGAAAGGTTTACTCCAGGCTGGGTTTTCCGGAACGGGCCGACAAGATTTGTACGATTGCCGAGACGGTCGCCATGCGGCTTCAAACCCGCTCGGCCAAGTCCAACTTCTTCCGCCTTAAGGGGACGCTCCTGGCCCATCGCGGCGACTTGGCCGGCTTGGAGTTCTTGCGGCGGGCTGAAGATCTGACGGACGACGTAATCGAAAAGGCCAGTGCCTTGAGCGCGCGTGCCTTCTTCGAAGGGTCTTTGGGGCTGTTTGAGCAGTCTCGAATGACGCTCGAACTCGTCGAGCGAGTCGGTTTCGATCTAGGCCACCACCGGATCAACGTTTCTTCGCTCATGGCCAAGGCCCAACTGTTGACGGCCGGGGGCTCTTTCCAGCAGGCGGCGCCCGAGCTCGAAAAGATTGCCGGCTACTGTTACTCCTCGGGAAACGCGCAGTTCGGGGTTTACGCTGAGGAGCTGATGGCGAAAATGTTTCATCTGCATGGCGACCGGGCGCTGGCGCGGGAGAAGCTGACGTCAGCCCGGCAGGCTCGCAAGGGCTCCCAAATGGCCACCACCCCACTTGAGGAAAGGCGAATCGCGGTGTTCAGCTAGACGATCTTTACGGAATCTTTACAACCCGTGTAAGATCGCTGAAGCCAATGAGCAACTATCCGCGCCCGCAGGCCAGTCCCCCCAAAACGCACTACGCGACTGAGAGCCTGTTTCTCCTTTCTGTCTTCATTGTTTTTGGAATCTTCGCGACCACTTTGGCTCAGCCGCTGGCGCTTGGAAAGCTGCCGCTGCAGTTCATCTTGAAAAAGCAGCTTCATGTTCCGCCCAGTGTGATGGCTTCCTTTTTCTTCATTGGCGGCTTCCCTTGGTACCTCAAGCCCATCGCAGGAATCCTTTCGGACGCGTTTCCGCTCTTCCGCACTCGCCGCCGCCACTACCTGCTCTTCAGCTCGGTCCTCGCTGCCGTGAGTTGGATCGCAATCGGGTTTGTCCCGCACACCTACGACGCACTGTTGTGGGGCACGGTCGTAATTAACGTCTTCATGGTCGTGATGTCCACGGTGACAGGGGCCGTTTTGGTCGAGGTCGGCCAGAGCAGCGGATCTACAGGGCGATTGACCGCTGTTCGCCAATTCACCTTCTATGCTTGTTCGCTCATCCAAGGGCCTTTGGGAGGGCTCTTCGCATCATCGGTGTTCTTGCTTGCAGCCGGAGCAAACGCCTTCTTTGTAATCTCTGTCTTTCCGGTCGCCTACTTCCTTCTGAAAGAGAAGCCCGAGGCGATGACGACGACGGCGCCACTTGTGAACGCGAAGCAGCAGCTTGGAGTCATCGGCAGATCGGGACCCTTCTGGATATCGATAGTCTTCATTGGCCTCTTCTATTTCGCGCCCGGCATCGGCACCCTCGCTCTCTATCGTCAGACCGACGTATTGAAGCTGACCCCATTTCAAATCGGGCTTCTAGGCTCATTCGGTGGACTTGGCGGGATGATCGCGGCCTTCACGTATGGATTTGCCGCCAAAAGAACTGCTCTTCGAGGCCTGCTCTGGTTCGGCATCATCACCGTCGTCGTCGGGAATCTCGCCTATCTTTACTACAACTCCTATCCTCTCGCCTTTGCGATCGACTTCCAGAACGGTCTCTTCTTTGGCTTTGCCGAGTGTGCGTTGATCGATCTGGCGGCCCGCGGAACTCCGGCAGGTTGTGAAGGATTAGGCTACTCGCTCATGCTCTCCGTGAGGAATTTCGCTTTGCTTGGGGCCGATAAGCTGGGCGCCACCTTCTCCGATCAGTACCACTGGTCGTGGTCGACGATGGTCATCATCAACGCTGCCACGACGGCCATCGTCTTGTTCGTCTTGCCGTTCATGCCGAAGCTGCTCATGGGTAGCCGCGATGGAACGAGACCGAATACGGAGAACACTGGCGAGCCTGAAGCGGCTTAACGTCGAACAGTCATAATCTCGCGGATGGAATATTTCGTCGTTGGCCCAGACGGCCAAGAATATGGGCCGGCTAGCGTCGACACCCTCAAACAGTGGGCTCAGGAGAATCGGCTGACCCCGGATACCATGCTGAAGAACTTTCAGTCTGGGCAAACGGTTGCCGCGAAATCGGTTCCGGGCATTTTTCAGGTCAACCCGCCGCCTGTGGGACAGCCGTCGGCAGCCGGGTTTGGTCAGCAATACGCGACTCCGCCAACCGGCTATCCACGCGCGGCCCCATGCCGACGGCCTACGATTCAGGCGCGAGCGATGTTTGGTGGGCTATCGGCCGTTCCGTGCTGGCGATCGTATTCCTCTTCGTCTTCAAGTTTGTCGGACTCATCACAGCGGCGTACGGGCTCATGTATGCGATTCGCGCGCAACAGAAGGGGCACAAGCACGGCATTGTAGCGATCGCGATCTCCGTCGTGACGCTCATAATTGTCGGCATCGTGTTTCTCTTCCGGACGAACTCTCCCTATTGATGCTTTGAGTTGGGTAAACAGCGCGGAATGAGCTTGTTCGACGACGCTGTCTCCACCTATGCAGAACTCGGGGTCGACGCCGATGCGGCGATTTCGAAGGCGCTGGAAATACCGATCTCGATCCACTGCTGGCAGGCGGACGACGTTTCGGGGTTTGAGGTCCATGAAGGCGCTGTCGATTCGGGAGGAATTCTCGCAACCGGCAGCTACCCGGGAAAAGCCCGCTGCGCGGACGAGGTGCGGCAGGATTACGAGAAGGTCCTCTCGCTGGTGCCCGGCGTGCATCGCGCCAACCTTCACGCCATCTATGCGGAAACCGGCGGTAAGGCGGTGCCGAGAGACGAGCTGGACGGCGGACACTTTCGAGGCTGGACCCAATGGGCGGGGAAGCAGAAGATCAAGCTGGACTTCAATCCGACGTACTTCGCCCATCCGAAGGCTGCGTCCGGGTTCACGCTTTCCCACGCGGACAACGAGATCCGCGAGTTTTGGATCCGCCACGGAATGGCCTCTCGGCGGATTGCCGGCTCCATCGCCGCAGCTCAGTCGGCACCATGCGTCAACAACCACTGGATTCCGGACGGCGCCAAGGACTCGCCGGCAGACCGCTGGTCTCCTCGCGCACGTCTCACGGAGGCGCTCGACCAAGTTCTGGCCGGTTCCGTCGAAGGCTGCGTGGATGCTGTGGAAAGCAAGCTATTCGGCCTCGGCTCGGAGGACTACGTGGTCGGCTCGTTCGAGTACTACTCCCACTATGCGCTCCGGTCGAAGAAGCTTCTTTGCCTGGACATGGGCCACTTTCATCCCACCGAGACGATCGCGGACAAGCTTTCGGCACTGCTCCAGTTTCATGAGCGGCTCCTACTCCACGTAAGCCGACCCTTGCGCTGGGACAGCGACCATGTTGTGATTTTTAACGACGACTTGCGAGCTGTGTTCCAAGAGCTAGTTCGGGGCGGAGCCTTGGATCGCGTAACCGTGGCTCTCGACTATTTCGATGCAAGCATCAATCGCATCGCGGCCTACGTCATCGGAGTTCGGGCTACACGCAAAGCGATCCTCTGGGCGCTCCTCGACCCATCCGAAGCCCTCAAGCGCCTCGAAAGGGAAGGCAAGCTGGCCCAGAAACTTGGTCTGATGGAGGAGTCAAAGACGCTTCCGTTCGGCGTGGTCTGGGACGGGCTTTGCCGCCGAGGGAATGTCCCGGAAGGGCGGAGCTGGATTGGCGAGGTGGAGCGGTACGAAGCCGCAGTCCTTGCGAGGCGCTAGAACTTAGGCGGACCAGCGCTGCTGCTTCTTGACCTTCAGATGAGTGTCGGCGTTTTGGAGCAGCTCTTCCAGCGTTTCAGACCGGCTGATACCCAGGCTTGCAAAGGTCGCGAGGATCGGAAGCGGCTTTCCTTGGTGAGCGATGGGATGCTCTCGAAGATGTTCGTTCAGACGGTGGAGCACGCGGGTGAGCAGGTCGGCGGTCATCGGCCCCACGGCCACAAACTCGTCTCCGCTTAACCTTCCCACAAAGCATTTCTCGCCGACGGCCGATTGCAGCCGCGAAGCAAATCCGATGAGGGCCGCGTCGCCGACTCGGTGCCCATAGGCGTCGTTCAGCACTTGAAGGCCATCCATCTCGATCAGCGCGAAGCTGTAGACGTTCCCCGAAATCCGAACGTGGTCCAGCACGCTTTTCACATGTTTGGTGATCCCCGCCCTGTTGGAGATCCGAGTCAAAGGGTCGGTGCGGCTCTCCTTTTCAACGACCTCCAGTCGTGAACGAAGCCTCGCCGCATAATCTTCGTTGTTGCTGCGGAGGTCTCGGTGTCGCTCGATCTCGCGCTCGATCAGGTCCTGGATGTTTTGAAGTCCCTTTGCGAGCAGACCCTTCGTCTGCTCAAAAGACTCCGCCTGATTTGCGTCCGCGATACAGGCGCGAATCGCCTCGATTTGCTCGAGCCGGCCGGCTTGGGTCTCCACCGAGCCGCTGATGTGCTGAAGCAACTCGTCGAGAGCGTCCGAAAAGCCGAGCACAACGTCGTCGACCTGACTGCGCTGGAACTCCGCGAACTCGATCACATGGGCTTCAAGCTCGCGGCTGAGCGTCTGGTACTGATGCGGCGACAAGCCATCGACCGCCTTCTCTTCAATTTGGGTGAGCTTCGAGGAGAACGAGTGACTCTGCTGCTCGGAAGGGCGCAGAATGAAGTGGCGGTACAGGTGGGCCGCAAACCTGGCTAAGCCGAGGGCGTCGCCGGCGGCCTTTGACGACTCCGGCCCCTCCACGCCAAAGATTTGATACCATGGCTTTCGCTGCACATTATGATTTTCGGCGAATCCGGTTGGCCACGCGATACGAGGTATCTCATCAAGGCTCCGTCCAAGACAACTCATGCCGGAAACGAGATGGGAGAGCATGGGCCTCCCAAGCCTGTGAGGATGAAGAAAGGGTCTTGGGCCGTGGCCCGAGACCCTTCCTCCAAACGGGAGTTAGTGCTGCGCGGGAGCGTTTACTTTGAGGTAGGTCCGGACCTTCTCAGAGTCGCTGGAGGACATATGCTGCGCGCTCTTGCCGAGCATCTCCATAAAGTGGGCGATCTCATCGGGAGCGGCCGGATAGCCGATGTTGCCCTTGGCGCCGTTCGAGTCGGCGAGCTTCTTGCCGTGCTGATCCAGAATGAAGTAGAAGGGCAGCCCGCTCTTCTCCGCACCGTACTGCTTCATGATCGATTCTCCGCCGGGCGTTTCCAGAGACTTCTTGGGGCCGTTCTCACTCACGTCCAAGTGCACGATCTCGTAGTTCTTGTCCATGATCGGCTTCATTTGCGGATCCTGTAGAAACGCATCCAGTTTCTTGCACCAGCTGCACCAGCTGGCGTGGAAGATCACAAGAACGTTCTTGTGAGCCGAGCCTGCCTTGTGCTCGGCCTGCGTGATCAGGGTTCCGGCGCTCTTTTCTCCAGCCAGGCTCAGAGCGACGACGGCGAGCATCAAGATGCAAAAGATTCGCTTCATGGCGACAGTGTAGCCCTCTTTCCGGATGACAGAAGGATGAACGTTCACTAAGCGTTCGAAAGCAGCTTCACGAAAGTTGCCCGCGCTTGGGTAAACCGTCCCAAATGCGAACTCAGCCAATAGGCTCCTCCAACCTTACGACGACCCGTCTTTCCTATGGGTGCATGCGTATTGCCGGCACCTGGAACCCAAACGAGATCACGCCCGAGAGGGAAGAGGCCGGCCAGGCTGCGGTGGTTGCCGCCTACGAGGCGGGATACACGCTCTTCGATCATGCCGACATTTACTGTCGAAGCCAATGTGAGGCCATTTTTGGCCGGGTCTTGAAGAAGATCCCCTCAATGCGAAACGAGATCGTGATCGCCACCAAATGCGGCATCCGATTCCCGGGAGAGCCCAACCCCGACTCGCCGCATCGATACGACTTCAGCAAAGAGCACATTCTTGCCTCGTGCGACAAGTCGTTGCGAATGCTCGGGATAGAGACAATCGATATCTACCAGCTCCATCGTCCGGACCTGCTCATGGACCCGGCTGAAGTGGGTGAGGCCTTCGAGATTCTTCACCGGGCTGGGAAGGTCCGGTATTTCGGGGTATCCAACTTCCTGCCTTCGTTCGTTTCTGCCCTGCAAAGCGGTCTCTCGGCGCCTTTGGTCGTCAATCAGGTCGAGATCCATCTGGGACGCCTCGCCTGCTTTTACGACGGCACGCTGGACCAGTGCCTCGAGAGGGACATCACGCCGCTTTCTTGGAGCCCTCTCGCAGGCGGAATGCTTGGGGAAGGTGGCACGGTGGGTGAGAACCATCCGAAGCGCGATGCGATGGTCAAGCTGTTGGCTCTCATGGACGAGCTTGCCGGCGAATATGGCGTCACCCGCACGGAGATCGCTCTGTCGTGGCTGCTGAAGCATCCCAGCAAGATCGTGCCCATCGTCGGCACCGTCAAGCCCGACCGCATCCGGCAGGCCATCAAGGCCGATGAAATCGAACTCACCCGCGAGCACTGGTACAAGCTCCTGGTTGCGGCCCGCGGCGAAGGGTTGCCCTAGTTGGGCCCCGACCCCGTCGCACTCGATGCCGCCGATCCTCTACGCCGATTCCGTGACGAGTTCGCGCTGCCGCCGGACCTGATCTATCTGGACGGCAACTCGCTGGGGCCGATGCCGAAAAGGGCGTCCGCGAAGATGGACGATTTGCTCAACCGCCAATGGGCGACCCGATTGGTCCGAGGTTGGGGCGAGAGCTGGATCGATTTGCCTCAGCGGCTGGGCGCCAAGATTGCCTCCTTGATCGGCGCGGAGCCGGATGAGGTGCTCGTTTGCGATTCGACGTCAGTCAACTTCTTCAAGCTGCTCAAGGCGGCGCTCCGCTATCAAACCGGACGGTCGAAAGTCGTCACCGAAGATGCCGGCTTCCCAACCAATGCCTATGTCTTGCAGCACTGCGTTTGGCCGGACTACCTTGTGAGGGTCGCCTCTCCGGATGGGATTTCGATGCCGCCGGAACTCATCGAGCGAGAGCTGGATGCCTCTGTGGCGCTTCTGACTCTGAACCACGTGACCTTCAAGAGCGGGTGGCTGCACGATGCCAAAAGGCTGACCGCTGCCGCGCACGACCGGGGCGCTCTGGTCCTCTTGGACCTGTGCCACTCGGTTGGCGTTGTTCCGGTGAAGCTCGACGAGTGGGGAGTCGACCTTGCTGTCGGGTGCAGCTACAAATATCTCAATGGAGGCCCGGGAGCAACGGCTTTCTTGTTTGTTCGAAGGGAGCTGCAAGAGAAGCTGATGACGCCTATCCCGGGCTGGTTTGGGCACGAGCGGCAGTTTGCGATGGAGCCGGACTACTCCCCGAAGCCTGGCGTGGACCGGTTCCTCGCAGGAAGCCCGCCGATCATGTCCATGACGGCGATGGAAGCAGGCATCGACTTGGTCGCTGAGGCCGGAGTGTCGGCGATTCGAACCAAGTCGATCCAGCTCACCGACTTTCTCGGGGAGCTCTGGCGCGAGTGGCTTGCTCCCCGCGGCTTCGTCTTGCGAAGCCCTGAGCGGTCAGCTTCCCGAGGCTCCCACATCTCCTTCGGCCATCCCGAGGCTCTCGCCATCGACCGGGCCTTGATCGCGGAGAAGAACGTCATCCCCGATTTCCGCCAGCCTGACAACCTTCGCATCGGCCTTGCGCCCCTTTACACCCGGTTTTCGGACGTCTTCGAAGCCGTTCAGCGGATCGTTCAGGTCGTGGACAGCGGCGTCTACGAGCAGTATCGCGGCAAAGAGTCGGTGGTGACGTGAAGGCTGTCAGCTCCTCTTCGGCCTCTCTGCGACGCTCCGGTTGGAAGTTCCTAACCCAGGGTCTCATCCGCTGCCAGAAGCTCCGGCATCGCGGCTGAAAGTCTGGCCAGGCACGCAAACCCGACAAGAAGAGCTGCGGACATGAATAGGAAGGCCCCAACGAACGACTTCATCGTGTCGGCAAGGAGTCCAATCACGATCTGCGCCGTAAAACCTCCAATCTGACCCATGAAGTTGATGAACCCAGTAAAGGCCCCCCGCCGATGACCAGGCGCCAAGTCGATGGCGATCGACCAGAAGGGGCCGAAGAAGGCGAAGAGGAAGAAGGCGGCGCCGCTGAGACAGAAGACGCATGCAGCCACGCTTTGGACCTTCGGAGCGTCCAAGAGAAAGGCCGCCGCCCCCAAAAGGCCGAATCCCAGGCCCAGTGCTTTTCCTCCGCTGACCCGTGGCATCGAGCCAAGGCGTCCGAACAGAAGCATGCCGGCGAGGCCGCACAGATAAGGCACGGCGCCAAGCAGCCCCATCTTGGAGAGCGTGACGTGCCGCTCCGATGTGAGATAGGTCGGGACCCAGCTCAGGAATCCCCAAAACGCCATGTTGAACAGAAGGTACGAGAACGCGCACAGCCAGACCGATTTGAGCCGTCGCGGAGGCCTTAGCTTCACCGGCGCCGGCGTGCTTGGCGCGTGCGCTTCTCCCTTGTCTTTCGGTAAGAGCAGTGCGAGAAGGGCGGCGACGGCCAGGCCAATCCCCGCAAACCAGAAGAACAGCTCTCTCCAACCGAACCTCGCGAGGAGCGAAGTTGTAAGGGGGGTGCCAATCGCGGGACCTAGCGCGAGCGCCGTTAGGAACAGGGCGTTCGCCTGCGATCGCTCGCCCGACGTGAAGTTGTCGCCGACGAGCTTGAATTGGGCTCCATTCTCGATGCCTTCACCCACACCGAACAGCACGCGGACAATTTGCAGAGACAGGAGCGACGTCACCATGCCCGTAAGCGCGGTAAAGGCAGACCAGATGACCAGGGCTGTGACGAGCAGCGGCTTTGACCCGAACTTATCCGCCAGGTAGCCGCCAGGAATCTGCATCAACGCGTAGCCGAGCGTGAAGGCCGAAAGGGCCAACCCGAATTGGGTTTTCGACATGTGCAAAGCCGCCATGATGGTCGGGCCGGCCACGGAAAGGTTGATGCGGTCGAAATACGCGACAAGCATCATCACCCACATCAATCCCAAGATGAGCCACTTTCCGCGCACATACCGTGCTTACCGCATGGGGCCGTTTCGGAGTATCGTTGCCTCATGTCCGCCAACCGCCGCTTCGCTACCTCAGGGTCGCCCTTCGAAGGCTCTATCGGCTTTTCCAGGGCCGTCCGCGAAGGGAATTGGGTCTCCGTTTCGGGCACGGCGCCCATCGGAGAAGGAGGCAAGACGGTGGGCGCCGGAGATCCCGAAGCCCAGACCAAGTACTGCTTCGAGCTGATCGGCCAAGCCTTGGAGAAAGTCGGGGCGTCTCTGGCGGACGTCGTTCGAACGCGGGTATTTCTGACGCACATCCAGCGAGACTGGCAAGGAGCCGCGAAGGCGCACGGGGAAGTGTTCAAAGACATCCGCCCCGCGTCCAGCTTCATCGGGTGCGCCGCCCTGATCAACGATGACTGGCTCGTGGAGATCGAAGCAGACGCCCTGTGCGGCTAGAGTTGGAGATCCTAGAACAGCTGCGAGTCGTACTTCTCGAAAAGCGCCTGCAGCGACTGCCAGCTCCGGTCTTCCAACATGTGGATCTCCTCGATGAGCCGGTGGACTCGCGGAGTCATCACGAGCAAATAGCGCGTGGGATCGGGAGAGGGGTTCCAGAACGTGTGCGGTGTGCCCGCGGGCGCCATGACGGCTGCGCCGGCGCGTGCTTCGATGACTTCGTCACCGAGCTGCACGCAAAGAACGCCTTCGAGCACATACCAAAGCTCGTCATCTGAGCGATGCAGATGCAAGGGAGCGATGAGCAACGGAGGTTCCTCTCCTCCGCCCGCGTCGCGCCACTCGGCGACCACAAAAGAGCTGTCCTGCGAACCGATGACGTTTCCGGCGAGCGACGCCGCGAGAATGGGAGACTTCATTCAGGAAGAGAATATCGGATCTCGTGCCGGACAGAATAGAATTTCCGAGGTGTCCCCAAGCAAGAAATGCCCCTCTTGTGGGCGAGACAACGATTGCCGGATGGACACCTTGTGCTGGTGTCGAACCCTCAAACCCCGAGCCGGCCAAGGGGATGGGCAAAGCTGCCTCTGTCGAGAGTGTCTCGAAAAGCCTTCCGGCGAGGAGGAGTCGATCTTCGACGAGGACGGTGCGCTGACGCGGACGTTTCTGCTCGAACGAGGATTCTGCTGCGGCAACAAGTGCCGTAACTGCCCCTACGGTTGGATGGCCGTGCCCCAGAATCCAACGGATTGCTAACCTCAAGTTGTTAACCTGGTGCGCTGAAAGCGTAACGGCTTTCGCGGTCACTCGGACGAGGAGTGTTGCCGTTTCGTTAACGCCAAAGTCGTCAAGCCAGTGTAGGCCGGGACCTGGGAGACTGCTGCATGGGAGCGCGTCATGCGCCGCAAAGCTCCCCCAACCTTCGAGGGCATTCCGCAAGGCCGAAGGCCCGTGCGATCCCAGCCGACATCGAAGGTGTGGGTTGGAATAGGTCGCGCCGTTGGCGCTGAAGAACCAGTCGGGTCCCGACAGTTCGCAAGATCTAGACAAAGGGCAAGCCCTTAAGGGTTGTGGGAGCATCGTCTTTCGGCGTGCGTTCCCACGCAACGCTCTCCCAAGTCGCTGCTACATTTCCGGGGAGCTATCTACGATTTGCTGGAAAACCACTTGTCGTAGATCTCTTGGTAGGTTCCGTCTTCTTTGAGGCTGAGGAGGGCAGTCTCGATCGGCTTTCGGTACGGGCTGTTGGGCATGAAAACGATGCCGTAATACTCCTTTTGGAAGATCTCGCCGACGGTTCGGAACCGGTTCTTGCCTTGGTTGGCGACGAAGTATTGGAGGACGGGCGCATCAAAGACCACCGCGTCGACGTCGCCGTTCTCGAGCGAATCGGCTGCCGCGTCGATCGTCGACACCTCCGTGACCTTCGCGTGGTGCTCTCGCAGATAGGTGGCCGCGGTGCTGCCGCTGGTGGTAGCGACCTTCTTGCCTGGCAAGTCGTCAGCGCTCGAGATGGAGCCGTGCAGCTGTTCGACGGTCACCGAAGCCGTCACCTGAGCTGTGAAGAAAGCGATGAAGACGACGGCGGTGAACATCCAGAAGACTGCCACTGCCCGGCCCCATCCGCTCTTGGGCATCTCCTCGGCTTGGGTGGCCAGGCAGGAAAGCGACCACCAATACGCTTCGAAGATGCCGGGCCAGTATTTCTTATGCTGCAACAGACACCGGTCGGACCTGTGCTCGACCAACCACACGATGTGCGCGGGAATGATCCCGATGACGAAGATGACGGCCAGCCAGCGAAAGATGCCCGACGCTACGATCCGGTCCCAAA
Source organism: Fimbriimonas sp. (assembly GCA_035550555.1). Taxonomy (GTDB): domain Bacteria; phylum Armatimonadota; class Fimbriimonadia; order Fimbriimonadales; family Fimbriimonadaceae; genus Fimbriimonas. Next base: position 377 of record DASZPA010000235.1, on the reverse strand, counting down.
TCTGGCCGACCTCGGAACCGCTCTGCTGGTCTCGAACCATGATCTGCAAGCCGCTGTCGAACATCGGCTGCGAGAAGTCGAAGTCTTTGTCGCGTTCGGCGGAGATTGAAATGGCTGAGATGCCCACCTCGGCCTTGTGAGTTTTCACCGCATCGAGCAACCCCACGACCGTTGGCTCCATCACAAACTCCGACTGGACGCCCATCTTGTCGGTAATCGCCTTCCAAAGGTCGACGCTGAATCCCTTGAGCCGCGAACCGTCCTGCATCACGAACGGCTCTACAACTCTTGTAGCCACCTTGAGCTTGGATTGGCTTTGCCCGATGAGCGGACACAGCATTGCGAGGAGGCAGAGAAGCAGCTTTATGGATTTCATG
>DASZPA010000234.1:0-7203 GCA_035550555.1 Fimbriimonas sp. | reverse complement strand
GTCTTTGTTCCACGAATGAAGCCCACAACCGTCAGTTGGTAGGTTCCAGTCAGGTGGGGAGAGGTGCCATCGATTCGCAATCCGTCGGTGACGGCCAAAAGGTGCGGAATCGACTTCCAAGCCCTCACGTTGGCAATGATCTGGTCATACGTCCCCCGCACTTGGACCGTGCCGAGGTTGTAGATCACGACTGGGAAGGGGTAGCCCGGAAAATGGTAATAGCTGGCCAGCAAGCCGCCGACGTTGCTCGGATCCGTGGGGCGCTCAAGCTCAGGGCCGCTGTTGACAATCTTGACGCCACCTTTCTCCAGCTGCGCGTTCACGATCCTCTGCATGTTGTCGCGGAAGGTGTAGGTGTCGCGGAACAGGTCGTAGGGGTTCTCCGCAATATCGATTCCGCCGGCACGCACGCTGGTGGCCGGCGTATGGGTTTCCTTGTACGTGTTCCAGGCCGCCGTGCTGTCTTTGACGATCTGAATGGCCTTCTTGACGTTCTTCTTCGTCGCGTCCAGCTTGTTGCCTTCCGTCTGAAGACTGGTGGCGTAGTCCTCGTCGAACTGGGCCTGCTTCACGATAGGCGCGTATTCGTGAAAGTAGCCGAAGCTGAGGGCCACCAGACCGAACAAAACGAAAACGATAATGATCGTCCAGCCGCTGTTGATTATCTTCATGTCTTAGTCCGCAGCTCCTCTGCCGGCACTCGGTGCTCCGCCACCGGCGGCGCCCGGAGGTCCACCAGGAAAGCCGCCCGGAGGCCCTCCCATGCCTGGAGGTCCGCCAAATCCCGCGGCGCCGGGACCACCCCCAGTTCCGCCGCCGCCACCGGCTGCGGTGATGGTGCTCTCGACGCTCGGCACCTGAAGATTGCCCTTCATCGAAAGGGTGACTGTCACGAGCGAATCCGAAGGCATCGCGCCTTTCGTGGCCTCGGTCCCGCTTCCAAAGTTCGAAACGTTCTGGTATCCGCCAGACCTCACCTGCGACTGCAAGTAGGCAAGCCGTTGAAGCTGGTCATCGGGAATGGGCGGCTGGCTCGGCTTGCGCGGCCTGCCCAGCGGATCCTGCTCGCTGATTCCGGGAACGATCGCCCTGTCGTAGGTATATCCGGCCCTGCCGATCGACGTTACGTCTTTACAACGCATGAGGGCAAGGACGAGATCAGCGTACTCCTGGTAGCTTCCCAGCGTTCCCACCAGGGTGACCGTACAGTTCGTACCGTCGACCGGCTGAGCCGACATGGAGGTGACGCGGAAATAGCCGGGAATATAGCCTCGGATCTTGTTGTATAGATCGGGATAAACGTCGTTGTGGTCGATCATCGCCTTCGCCAAGTTGGCGTCTCGGATAACCTGAGAGGCTTGGGTCACGATGTCGGTTGCCTTTTGGGACGTCGCGACGGCGTTCAGATACTGATCCTTGCTCGATTGGATGGAATCCTCGGCATTCTTTTTGCGTGCCGTGGCGGAGAGGCCCATCGCTATGGATGCAAGGATGCAGGCCACCAACACAAGCGGCCCCACGGTCCATGCGATTTTGAACTGCCGTCCCTTGGATACGGTTTGCGGAAGAAGATTTAGCTTCATGCCTTCTCAGTCGAAAAAGATGTATAGCCCATTGCCGATGGCGACGGCAAACTCAGCGCGATGCTCGTCCGTAAACATCGGGGGCAACTTCCTGGCGTTTACATTGAGACGTCGCAAAGGGTCGTAAGAGTCACACTTCAGACCAAGCGATTTTGTCATATAGTTCGCGAGACCTTTCAGTTTGGCCCCGCCACCGCAGAGAAGAATCGCGTCCAGGTCGCCTCCACGGCTCCTGAAGTAGTCGACCGACCGCCGAACCTCCGAAACAAACTCGTCCAACACCGAGGCTACCGACTCGAACAGCTTCTGGCTCTCGGAGGATTGCGCGGGAACCGCGCTGGGAGGAGGCGTCGCCTGCGGCTGGGCTGGCTCTGGAGCATCAGCCATCGGATCGAAGGCAGCGGCGCCGCCGAAATCCGTCGGCCCGGTCTCTCCCATCGGATTGAACGTGGGCGCAGGCTCGTCCGAGAACGGATTGTAGGGCTGGAACTCTTGGGTGGAGCCGCCCGTCGAGAAACCGATCACGCCAGGGGCAACGACGGCGTCCTCGGGAATATCCAGCCGCTCGCGCTTCATCGTCTCGGCCTCTTGCAGTCCCACTGCGAACCCATCCGAAATCGCTTTTGTAAACAGCTCTCCGCCCAACGGAACCTGCCGCGGCATGAGGAGCTTGGAGCCCCGGTACATGTTGATCGACGTGGTCTTCGCGCCGATATCCACGATGCACACCGTGCTGTTCCCGTAAACGTCTTCGTAGTTCTGCTGCAGCGTCCGCGCGAGGCTCAGAGGCTGCACGTCGATCGCGCCCGGCTGCTTGCCGGCCTTCTTGATACAGCTGATGAGCGTGTCGATGGACGACTGCGGCGAGATCGCCATCACGACGTCCATATTGGGCGAGTTCGGATCGTCGCCGCCCAGCGGCTTGAAATCGCTCACCACCGTGCTCTCGGCAAAGGGGATGTTTCGATTGATCTCCCACTGCATGTGCTCTTTGAGCTCGGTGGGATTCATCTTCGGAACTTCGAGGGTGCGGATCAGCACCGAGGCTTGGCCGGTGATCGTCACCACAACGGATTGCACAGAGGCGCCGGCCTCGTTTGCGCACTGCTTGATTGCCGCAGCCACCGCATCCCCGTTGTAGATCCCGGTGTGGTCGACAGCGCCTTCCGGCGTCGCGATCATGCCGAGTGCGGTCACCACGGGGTCACGGCCTTGCGACCGAACCTCACAGACTTTGATCGACTCGCTTCCTATGTCGACGCCTAGAACGCTCGTTAGCCTTTTTGCCATTGAATTTGGAAATCCGGCGTGCCTCGCCGGGAACCCATCTTATCATTGGTTCAGCCGACCTGTCAACAACGCTCCCGAGTCGACTGACCGCTTCGTGGACGGTTTTGGAACGCTGTTGAGTTCGGTTTGCATAAGAAAACTCTGGGGAACTTTCCCAGTTCACGGCGCAACAGGGTCTTCGGCGATTTTGCTGGGATTATTCCCCGCTTAACATTTCATTCGAACGTTTGCGAGCGATTGGCAGGCGCCGGGCAACAGCTAGCCCTACAACACTGCTCAGCGGTGGCGGCTGGGAAAGAGAATCGCTCCGGGCCCAATCGGGCCCGGAGCGAGGCTGGGAGCGGCTACTTGACGACCGGCGCCAAGCGAGGCGCGATGGTTTGGAAGTAGACGTCCGGACCGCCCGCACGGGTGCTGGTGTAGAACAGCCAGAACAGCGGCGGACGCTCGTTTCTCACGGTATTGGAGCTTGGGAACGTGAACGGATCGAGGAAGGCGCTGAGATTCGACTCATTGACCGCCTGATCGATCACCACGGGCGATTCGTTCTGTTCAAGAACGAACGACACCGTGCCTGCGACCACCAAGCCCGGAAGAAGGCTCTTGTCCGTCTCATTGAGACCGGTATACGTGACCTGGACGAGACGATCCTCATCCACTGCGGTGAAGTACACACGTCCGTTGGCCGCATCGATCTGATAAGGCCCAGCGTTGCCAGTAACCTTGAACGATGCGGGCACGCCGCCCGGTCCCGTCGCGATAGCCGTCGGCAGCCTCAGACCCAAGCGCATGGTCGTGTAGTACGGTTGAGCCGTCTGAGTCTGGCCCGCCGCGGCTCTTCCGAAGAAGAACGCGAAGCGAGTGTCTCGGACGCCCGTCGACGCCGCAAGCGGCTTGTCGCTCGTGTCGTACCACTCCGTGTAGTCGCTCAGGTAGTGGCTGTCGAAGATCCCAGTCGGGCTGCTGTAGGCCGCGTCCCCACCCGGAGTTAGGCGAAGGAACACGGGAGTATAGGTCAGGCGGACGTCGACATTCGGGTTCGGCGCGCCCTGCGAGAACCGCACAGCGCCCAACTCGGTGTCGAAGTACACCTTTCCGCCCAGGGTCGTGTCGTAGCTGATGAGGCCCGACTCCCGGTCCACGCTCTTCGTGTTGGCGCCGGCCTGATCGACCAAGAGGTCGACAGGTTGGCCGTTCACGTATTGGATGAGCTGGATCGGCTGCGTTCGATCCCACTCGACGCCTCGAGCGCGGAACGTTCCCTTGCCGTCCGAAATCAGCCTTTCATTGACCTGTTGGGACAGGTCCACGAAGGGGCTGCCGGCGGTTCGGGTCTCGATGTCGTTGAGATTGGCGTCGACGAGGCGGTTATTCACCATCCTCATCTGACCGAGATAGACGTCCGAGTTGGACCGGCCCCGCAGCTTGCCGCTGAAGGTGAGGTCGACCAGGGACGCGTTTGCGTTCCGAAGCGCCGCGTCCACGCCCAAGTAGGCTCTGGCCGTTACGCTCGGATCGGAAGCCGATTCGAAACCGGAGCCGACCCCCAGGTCCACCCACGGTCCGAAACCCGATCCCGTGAACCGGTCGTAGTGGATGCTCGTTTGGCCGCCGCTCGTCACCGAATAGAACAGGAACGCTCCGCCGGCAGTTTGCAGCACGCTGGGTTTGCCCTTCTCAGTGAGAGGGTCCTCGGCCAGCGGCGAGAGCGCCGGGTTGCTGGTGCTCCACGGCCCTCCGCTTGAATCGAGCGTCAACTGCCCGCCCGACCCGAACTTGACCGGCGTCAGGAAGATCTCAGACTCCCGTACCCGAGCCGCACCGCTCGTCTCCTCGGCGCCTCCTCGGAACGCCATGTAGGCGAAGCCGAGGGGACTCTCCGTGAGAGGATCGATGCTGCCGGAAAGCGGGAAGGCAGGCGCATCGTACTTCTCCGTGCCGGTCACGACCGTGCCGTTCGAATCGTTGAACAGCGACGTGAACGGATATCCGGTCGGCGTCTGCGGCGTGAACCACCGCTGATTGCCGGCGTCCGGCGCGAACGTGAACAGGTCGCGCAACGGCGAGGAGTACGGGTTCCCCGTGAACGGGTCGGTTCCCGGGCTCGTCACTCCGCCCGAATTGAAGGTGCTGGTGTTCCCCACCGTTGCAACGTACAGGCGCTGCGCCTGGGACGTCGCGAACTGGCTGGGCCCCGCCGCCGGCTGATAGGTAGGATTCCCTGCCGCGTCCGTTCGGTTCGAAGACCATGCGACCGCCAATGTGCCGTTCACGTCCCGCATCGCCGCGGGACTCGTATTGCTGAACGAAAGCTGGCCCGATGGCGTCTGGTCCGCCATCGTAGCGGTGAACGGAGTGTTCGTATTCGTCAGCCGGGTCTCGCGGATGTTGAACGACAGCGTGAGGCCCGGGTCGGAATAAGGCTCGAGAGAGTTGTTGCCGTTCAGCACCTCCCAAACCTCGTTTCGCGAGTTTCCTCCGCCCGAGATCGGCGTGTCGTCGATCACGCGCAATAGCGAGCTGTACTGGCCGATCGGAAAACCGAGCGGCACCGAAAGTCCGACCATCGGCGATACAGAGCCGGGGAAGTTCGGATTGATCGGAGGCGCGCCGGGCCCCACACCCAGGTTCGCGTTGGGGCGAGGAGACGGGTTCAGCGTCAGGTACGAGGGGGCGTTATCCGCTACGCGCGGCTTCTGAGAGAACACGTTGTTCTGCGGCGCCGTCGTCTTGTTGGGATTGGGCGGAGCGAACTTGCTGGTCACATTGCTCGCGATGCTGACGGACTCGTCCAGCCACGCCTGCACGTCGTTTGCTCCGGCAGAGGCGCTCCACGGGAGAACTTGACCCGTATCGACGTTGCTGGCGAGAGCGACTCGAAGGTTCAGCAGGTTGACATTGCTGTCGTTTTCCACGCCGAAGTCCTTGTAGAAGCTTCTCCAGCCGCCTTGCCACGGGCTGGCCGCGCCAGTGACCGGATCCTGACCAAGCGGATTAAGCGGGTCGTACAGCGTGCCGGACGCCACCGAGCCGAGATCCACGTTCGGAGTCGTAACGCCGAACGCATAGTGAGGAACGATGTCTCCAGCGAGGTGGAACTGGCGGTAGGCCGTCTGGTCGCTCCACTGGCCCGTATTGGTGGGATCCACAAAGACCTTGACCAATGCCCAGTAACCCTGCGGCTCCGTGTCGTCGCCACCCACATTGCGCTTCCGATACAGGAACGAGTCAGTGTCGTCGAATCCGCCCGGCGCCGAGAGCATGGCCAGGTAGTTGTTCGCCGGCTGATGCTTCGGCGCCTGCAGTGTGATCTGCAGAGGCGTCGGCTGGGGAATCCGCTTCTCCGGGTGGTCGATGTCGTCCTGGCTGTTGGGGCCGGTGCCAAAAACGTTCCCGGAGGAATCCAACGGCGGCAGAAGCGACGTGGCGGTGAGGCCAGGGTTCGCGGCGTTGCCATTGGGATTGAACACGAACTGCAGCGCACTCTTCTCGATGTTCGGGTAGTCGCTACTGTCGTTCGGGTAGTTCAGCGGCGGCTCTTCGAAGCCCGGATACTGCAACGCGTCCAAGGCGTTGTAGATTGAGGACGAGCCGCCCTGCCAGGACATATCGGATCGTTCCACGCGGACCTGATCAAGACCTCCGTCGCTGCTTCCGGTGCCTCTGATGAGACACATTAAGCTCCGGTCGTACACATTGATCGATTGGCTGCCGGCGATGTTGTCCTGAATGAATCCGAGGGACTTCATCATGCGGCTGGTCGGTTGCCCGTCCACGTCCGGCGTGCCGTTCGTGACGACCTGATGGTCGTACGGGTTGACGGTGTCGGCAAACGCGTACCTGACGCCGTTCGTGGTCGTCCCAAGCGAAGTCACGTCCATGGCCAGCGGATTGGCCATCTTGAAAGCTGTGCTGGAAGTGGCCGGGTCAGACATGATCTCCTGAGAGACGGCGTTGGGGCCGCTCAAGGCGCCGGTGCTGATGTCTGCCGAGATCGTTCCCGGGCCCGGCGGCAGCGAGTTGGCGCCGCCTCCCTGGAAGGTAAAGGCGAGCACGCCGTAGCCATCGGCTGTGATCGTGCTGTTATCGACCGTATCATGGACGTCGACGCCCTTGTCGTCGACGACGTTCGGCGAGCTCGTGGGCGACGCGAACTGGTCGGCGCTCACCGAGAGCTGACGAAGCACCCTTCCATTGACGCTCAGCCGAATGTTGACTTGAGGCGGAACGTGGTTGACGTCGTCGGGCTTGTCCGGGAAGTTGTAGACCATGATGTAGACGGTCTCACCCCATTCGAACGAAAGAGTGGTTTCCGTTCCCGGCGGCTTCT
>DASZPA010000233.1:0-3645 GCA_035550555.1 Fimbriimonas sp. | reverse complement strand
GCTCCTTCCAAACCCGGTATTAGCCCAAAGCGTCGCGCGGGCAAAGTTCAATCCTGTTGTTGTTCAAAGCGGAACTTCCACCTCTTGCACGATCGAACTGACGGCGCCAGCGGGACCCAACGGGTTTCGCATCGGCATGTCAACGGTGCATCCATTTGTGCGAGTTCCCGACGCGGTAACCGTCGCCTCAGGGTCTAAACAAATAAGCTTCAATGTTTCGATTGACGAGGTTCCTTCCAACGTGTGGGCAACTGTCGCCTTCAGCGATGGCTCGCGTTCGGTCCAAGCCAGCGTCGAAGCCATAGCTCCGGTCGATTTGGCAGACGTGAGTATGACTCCGGACTTCTGTTGTCTGCGGTTCCTCCGCAGAGGGTCGGGTGCGACTCACCAACGCGGCGCCGGCCGGTGGTTTCTTACGGCACGTTTCCAGTTCTCAACCCTCGTTCAAGTGCCGGCCACCGTCACCGTGCCGGCGGGTAAGCAAGACTCCAGCTTTCCCGTCACCACCACCGAAGTGCAAAGCCTGAAAGCCGCGACGATCACCGTCCGATCGCCCGAACGAAGTGCCGACACTTGGCTCCAGATAGTTCAGAACCCTTCGGTCAAGTCGCTGAATCTCTCCTCGACTTCGATCGTAGGAGGTTACGGGCTGGCTGGCAAAGTGATTCTGGACTCGTGCGCGCCTCCCGCAGGTACCGTCGTCAACTTCTCGAGCGATTCGACGCGGGACTGGTCCACGACCGTGAGCATTTATGAATGCCCTGGAATACTTGCCGCGGCTTAAGCACGCTAGCACTTGCCAAGACGCAAACGAATCTTGCTCAGATAGTCAAAACTGATAATCCTGATCGTCATCATCGATAACATTAGCAAGTAAACAACCTAGCCTGCCGTGTCCCTTCTTTGGCTGACATCGAATTCCTGACTTGATGGTAGGCGCATAGTAGTCCACTCTAGAGACGATAACGCACGGAAGCGTGCGCGGAGAACTCCCATGTTTTGTCCAAAGAAAATAAAGAGATCGGTCCAGTGTGAGATCACGCGACAATGGCTAGTTGGTTTGTTCTTAGCAGCGATGTGGCTTGCATCAAGCTTGGCTTCGGCTCAAAACATTGCATGGGCCAAGTTCAATCCCATTGTCGCTGATAGCGGCACGTCGACCTCTTGCACTATCGGTCTCACGGCCCCAGCAGGGTCGAGCGGCTTGAAAGTCGGAGTCTCAACCTCGCACTCGTTCGTACAGATCCCTTCAACCGTAACCGTCCCGGCCGGTTCGAAGCAGATGAGTTTCACTGTGCCCATTGGCACGGTGACTTCGAACAAATGGGCAACGGTTGCTTTCGGCGATGGCTCGCGCTCAGTCAACGCCAGCCTGGAGGCCATGGCACGGGTCGATCTGGCAGCGGTCGATATGAATCCTAGCTCCGTTGTCTGTGGAAGCTCCGCCCAAGGCCGCATTCGGCTCACCAACCCCGCCAAATCGGGTGGGTTCACTTTGCACGCTTCCAGTTCGCAACCTTTCGTCCAGGTACCTGCTGCCATTACGGTTCCGGTCGGAAGCCAAGATGCGACGTTTGCGGTCCATACCACCACGGTTTCAAGTCTCAAGTCAGCCACAATCACCGTCGCTTCAAGTGATATGAGCGTCCATACTTCACTCCTCGTGGCCCAGAATCCAGCAGTCAAGGGGCTTGCTCTTTCACCGGCCTCGATAATCGGCGGCTATATCCTCAAGGCCGATGTCACGCTCAATGAGGTCGCGCCTCCGGGGGGTACAACGATCGACCTGTCATGCGACCAGACATCCGTACAACTGCCGGCGACTGTAACCGTTGCCCGTGGACAAAGCTCCGCTGAGTTTGCGATCACGACCTCTCAAGTCCCGTCGAAGACAAGCGCTCACATCTCGGCGCTCGTGCATAACTCAGGAGGTTCCGTCGCGGCGACCTTGGACCTCTTGCCGACCGGTCTCGCGATCAGTTCCTGGCCAAAGTATCTGGGAAACATTCAGAACACTGGGGTTGGCGCCGGTTGGCCACCGATCGGAACCGACGGACATGTGAAATGGGCCCTCCCACTTGCAAACACTCCGTACGCGCAAGCTTCTGTTGTAATCGGCCGTGACTCAACGCTGTATCTGGGCGTAGCGGGCGCAATCAATCCAGATGGGACTCTGCAGGGCTCGTGGCCGACTGCAGCGACAACAAACGTTTGCACGAATACTGGTGCGGTTGCCTCGGATGGAACGGTCTATCTCGTTGGCTATTGTCAACAATGCCTCAACGCTTGCAATCCGGACGGCTCCGTAAAGTGGGTGTTCTATCCAGGCGAGTTTCTAATGTCATCCCCCACGATCGGGCCTGACGGGGTGATCTATGTTGCAGGCACGGGCGCGATTGCGCTCTACGCAATTAACCCGGACGGCACCGTGAAATGGACGTGGCCATCTTTTCCTCCGGCAACTGACAAAGGTCCCTTCGTCCTTTCGAGCCCTGCGATTGGGGCAGACGGATCGATCTACTTCTTCTCCTGCGACTGGAAATTCTACGCAATTCGGCCGAACGGCACAGGAAAGTGGGCAGTCCGGAATATCGGCATCGCTGAATCTACGCCTTCGATCGGCAGGGACGGCACGATCTATCTTGGCGATACTGACGGAAATCTCTACGCGTTTAATCCGTCAGGCTCAACGAAGTGGGTCTTTCACATAGGTCAGGGCGTTGGGTTCGCCTCGACAAGCATCGGGTCGGATGGAACGATCTACGTTGGAGCCGATGACGGGGTCTTTTGCGCCATCAAGCCTGACGGGTCGAAGAAGTGGACTTATTCGACTGGAGCGCCAATTGAAGCCCCAAGCGCAATCGGAACCGACGGAACGATCTACTTTACGGCAATGAACGGAAACTTCTATGCGATGAATTCCGATGGCACGACGAAGTGGATCTATTCGGCCGAAGCTAGCACAAACTCCGTGTCCTCCCCAGCCATTGGAGAAGACGGCACGGTGTATATGATCTTGATAAACAAGCTCAACCACGCTCCCTATCTTTATGCCTTTGGCCCGACATCTGGAAACCACAATCCTTAAGAGCGCCGCCCTTGGTTCGGCCCCTGAAAGCCTGCCCAAGTGAGACAGGCTAGCGGCACGGACGATAGCACTGGTCAAGAAAAGCCGTGGCCAGTGCTCTTTCACGTCTTTTGGCTTCGAAAGTGCCTCTTCTCGGCATGACGGCCATGTGGCGTCCAGTAAAGGCATGACGCTGAAAAGGCGACTGGTATCGAGGCCGCGATTGCCTCACCATGCTCACTATGGTTCACGAGCCGCTGCCCAAAACGAAGGAAGAACCAACTCCCCTTCCAATCCATCCGCCCACCGCGGAGCCCTCAGACGGCGGCTACAAAAAGCGCCACATTCCCTGGGGTTGGATCATCGGAGGATGCGCTGCGCTCTCGATCGTCGCCTCCGTCATCAACGGCCGTCTGCACGCCGTGGCCGAGTTGCCGGAGGGCTTGATCGCCGTGAACGGCGGGTTCGAGGGCGACCATGTGATCGTCTCCAGCAAGTACTCGGGACGGATCGCCAGCCTGCTTGCCCGAGAAGGCGCTTCGGTCACGAAGGGGCAGCTTCTCGTTCGCGTGGACGAT
>DASZPA010000232.1:0-16310 GCA_035550555.1 Fimbriimonas sp. | reverse complement strand
CCGGTGTCCGGCATAAGCGTACAATCCGGCGTGCGTCTGATTTCCATCGACGGCGGCGGCGTCCGAGGGATCATCCCGGCTACGGTTCTGGCGACTTGGGAAAAGGAGGCGGGCGGCTCGATCGACACGGCTGCCGACCTGTTCGTGGGCACGTCCACCGGCGCCATCATCGCATCCGGCCTGGCCAGGGGAATGACCGCTGCCGAGGTCTCTGAGGTTTTTGCGGCTCAGGTGGAAAAGGCGTTCACGGGCGCGGGCCGGTCCCTGGGGACCAAGCTGCTTTCCTACCGCGGCTGGGCGCTGCCCGCCTTCTCCCAGGGCGCCCTCAGAGACGTCCTGACGGGCATTTTTGGCGGGCAGATGCTCGCGGATTGCCGGAAGCCGATCTCTTTGCTGAGCTTCGACCTCGTCACTGCCACTCCGACCATATTCCGGTCCAAGCATCACGGCAAGGCCGCCACGGACATCCCAATTTCGCTGGTGGACGCAATCCTCGCAAGCACGGCGGCGCCGGTGCTGTTTCCGAGCGCCCAAGTGGCTGGATCGACCTTTGTGGACGGTTCTCTTTGGGCGGCAAATCCCACGCTGGTTGGGCTGCTCGATGCCCGAGACCTGCTGGGCACGGCTGACTTTTCCCAAATACGGATGCTCTCACTGGGCTGTGGGAGGCCATTTTGGGGTGGGAGACTCGGCTTTGGACAGCACCGCGGGCTGGCCGGCTGGGGCGCGCCTCTGGTGGCCCTCACGCTCTCGGCGCAGGCAGAAGGAATCGACTCCATTGCCCGCAAGCTGCTGCCTCAGCAGAGCTACTTGCGGATCAACCCTTCGCTGCCAAAATCGCTTTCCGCCTTGGACAACCCGGGCAATGTTCCCGAGCTGATGGTTTACGCCACCAAGACGGCCAGAGAGCAGCTAAGCGAAATGAACCGAATCCTCACGGAAAGCTAGCCGGCCATGAGCTTCGCCGCCGACTCCTCGGTGTCCAGCTCCAAGTACTCCACGGGCTCCTGGGCGCCGGTTTCGGCCGCGATGCAGGATTGCAGCGCCGCCAAGGCGACCTCTACATGCCGTCCCTCCGGTTCGCGAGTGGTGAGATACTGGCTTCCCAAACCAGGCGAGAACAGCACGGTGATCACCGTGGTGTTTCGGAATTTGCCGGCCAGGCGGAGAAGCTCATACGCTACTCCCGCGATGATCGGCAGGATACAAAGCTCGATCAGAAACCGGACGCTCACATTGAAGAGCCAGAAATGGTTCTCTCCAAGCGGGTACCGGGGCAGGAAGGTGAAGACGAGGAACCCGAGCAAGAGCACGATGATGGCAAAGCTCGTTCCGCAGCGGGGGTGGAGGCGCGTCTGCTTGAGACACTGCTCCATTTCCAGCAGTTGGTCTGCCTCGAGCGTATTGATCGCCTTGTGCTCGGCGCCGTGATATTTGAACACTTCGCGAATGTCTGGGAGCAGCCCGATCAGGCCGATGTAGCCGAAGAACAGCACGGCCTTGACGAGCTCCGCAATGAAGTTGGTCAGGCGAGGGTCTGTTGTTTTCAGCCAAAGATGGAGTCTTTCGGCTATGGTATTGGGCAGATAGTTAAACAAAAGCAGGCCGAGCACGAGGCTGATCACCAAGGTTGCGCCTATCGCCACGTCCTGTACGCGGCCCGAAGGAGGGGCGGCGGCAGTTTCGTCGTTCGGCGTTGGCTCCGAAACGACTTGGTACTCCGGAAGCATCTGCACGTTGGAGGCGAACCGCATCGCTCTTACGCCAAGAGCCATGCTGTCCAGCAGGGCCAGGGACCCACGCAGAAAGGGGGCTTTGAGCCACTTTTGCCGCCCAATCCACGTCTTTTCGATCGCCTCCGTTCGGAGGATGATCTTTCCATTGGGGGCCCGGCATGCGACGGAGAAGAAGCGGGGAGACCGCATCATCACTCCCTCGACGATTGCCTGCCCGCCGTATTGAAGGTATTCGCCTTTCGGCATTAATTCGAGTATACAGGGCCGGTTTCCTTAATATTCTTAGATTGTTTGGTACAACCCTCCACCTTTTGGTCCATTTCGCCGTCTAAAATGAATACGCGTTGACGAAAAGGAGGGCTCATGGCCAACAGGGATCATCCCGAAGGGCTCCAGCTCACCGAAGAGGAAGCGTTCGCGCTCTTAGGCTTGTGTCTAACAAGTCCGACGGGGCTCGATTCTGTCTCTGAGAAAGCGCTAAGAAAACTGGCCGACTATTGTTCAAGCAGCACTTGTTATTCGTGGAAACCGACCAAGTATCACTTAGCGTGTGAGTTGGGCAAGGCGGGGGTTTAAAACCTTCGCCTTTTCCTTTTATAGAGAACGGATTTTCCAAACGAGCCTACAGCTCCATCGGGCAGAAAGGTTCCACAATCTGGTGTGGCACTCGTTCGCGACGTTCTCGACGCACTGGAAAAGATCGCTCCTCAAAGGTACGCGTTTCCGTTTGACAAAGTCGGGCTTCAGGTCGGCAATCCTCACTCCGAGGTGCGGCGGGCGGCTGTCTCGCTGGACAGATCGCTGGGAGCGATTTCCTTCGCGAAGGGTAACGACTGTCAGCTCCTACTGTCGCATCATCCGCTGATTTTCACGCCGCTCGAGACGGTAGACACCCGTAGCCACGTCGGCCGAAGCGTGGTCGAGCTGGTCCGAAACGACATCTCGTTCATCGCCGCCCACACAAACTGGGACTCCGCGCTCGGCGGGATCAACGACGCGCTGGTCGACCTCTTGGGGCTCGAGCATGTGAAAGCCTTCGGTACGGCCTCCGAGGTGGCTCGATACAAGCTAGTTTTCTTCTGCCCCGAAGACTGTTGCCAGCGTCTGATCGACGCCGTGTCCGAGGCAGGCGCAGGCAGTGTTGGCTTGTACAGCCGCTGCGCCTTCTTCTCCGAGGGAACCGGGACGTTTGTCGCGGGCGAGGGGACGAATCCTGCCGTCGGCAGCCAGGGAGGACGTGAGGAGATCAGAGAGTCGAGGGTCGAGCTGGTCGTGCCTTCAGACCGGCGTCGAGCGGTCGTGCGGGCTCTCGAAAAGAACCATCCTTACGAAGAGCCTGCCTATGAGCTCTACCTACTGGACGGCGATCCGGAGCAGGCAGCGGGCCGTGTGGGAGAGCTGCCTCAAGCGATCACGCTCCAGGACCTCGCGGGCAAGCTCGATTCGCTTCTCCACTCCCGCTGCTGGACATGGGGCGGACGGGACGAGAAAGTGCGGAAGATTGCCGTCGTCGGAGGCGCCGCAGACGGCGAGTGGATGTTTGCGCAGCGGGCTGGGGCCGATGTCCTGGTGACGGGAGAGGTCAAACAGCACGTTGCCGTGGAAGCGGGCGAATCCGGGATGAAGATTCTGGCAGCGGGCCACTACGCCACGGAGCAGCCCGGCTGCGTGTCGCTCAAAGGCAGGATGGCCGATGCGCTGCCCGAAATCGAGTGGCTCCTCTACGTGCCCGATGAGGGCCGGCACGGCCGCCCTTGGTAGGATAAGGCCCTTCGAACCCAGAGTGCGGCCAACCTCAGGTCCGGACCGCAGTTGTCACAGGTTCTCTGACTTCAAAGCCTGCCCGCTGAGAAACAGGTTCATGCTCTTGGGGTCGTTTTAGGGGAGGCTCCGCCGTGACGGCGCAGAGCCAATAACTCTTGGTAGCCCGGACGGGGTTCGAACCCGCGATCTCCGCCGTGAAAGGGCGGCGTCCTAAACCGCTAGACCACCGGGCCAGAGAGCCAATAGTTTGGCACAAAACAAAGGGCTCCCGAAGCGCAAAGCTCTCGGGAGCCCGGAATGGACGTGGCTACTTCGCTACGTCTGCCGGCTTCTCGGCGCTCGTCGGCTTTTCTGCCGACGGCTTGGGAGCCTCCACCTTCTTGGGAGCCGATTTGTGCGAGGCCTTGTGCGCCTTGATCCTTCGGGCGACCGAGAACCGGTTCCGATAGTAGCCTTCCGCCAAGGAGTTGATCTGCACATGTCCGCCGCCGCTGCTCGCGTGGATGAACTTGCCGTGCCCCATGTAGATCGCCGCATGAGTGACGCGGGTGGATCGTCCTGTGTGGAAGAACACCATATCGCCCGGCTTCATCTCGCTATAGGCAACCTTTTGGCCTACCCTGGATTGCTCTCGGCTAGTTCGAGGCAATCGAATGCCATCGGCACGATAAGCCTGCAACACGAGAGAGCTGCAGTCCATACCCGATCGAGACATGCCGCCCCATCGATAGCGAACGCCGAGGAGGCTTTGGGCCTTCTTCAGCACCACTTCAGAATCGCCGGCGTCTTTGTCCATCGCCATCATCTCGCTCGACGACAGATGCTCGCCCGGATTGTGGTGGCGGCGGTGACGATACGAAACGTAGTGCGAATGCGACGAGTGATGCGTGAAAGCGACGTAGGCGTGGTGGCGTCGACGCGAGCTGCTGGCTACGAATGTGGTTCGGGCGGCTCGCAGGAGGTCGCCTCGGACCCAGCCAACGGTGCCCTTCGGGAATCGCAGCTCGTACCAGTTGCCGTCCCGATCCAGCACGGCAGCCCTGAGTCCCACGTCGACCGTGGTGATCGCTTCGCTGTCAGAGTTGGGCCGGCGGCGAATCGTCACGTTGTCGCCGTTGATTGCCACATGGCTGGAGTGAATGCGCGGCACATGGAGCGCCAACGAACCAGTTGCCCCAGGCACCCGGATCTTTTGGCCGGGATGGAGGCTCGCCAAATTGAGATTGGGATTTAGGGCCTTCAGAACCGGAAGCCGCACACCGGCGCGGTGAGCGATGATCCAATCGTTCTCTCCTTCCGCAACGGTGTGAACATGCGTGTGTCTGGGCGCTGAGCCGGACGTGCTTGCGACGCGCTGCTCATGGCTGCTCCCAGGCACCCGAATCTTCAAACCGATTTGGAGCGCCGCCCAGTGGACACCCGGATTCATCTCGTGGAGCTTGTGCTCCGAGATTCCATAGCGCTTGGCGATGGCCCAATCGAAATCGCCATTGCGAACCGAATAAGCGGTATGGCCGGATGGAACTTCCCCGCCGTGGGTACGGTCTCTCTTGGTAGAAACGCCGGGGATCATCAGGTAGTGACCCGGTCTCATATGGTGGCCCGCCGGCAAGTCGTTCGCATGAAGGATGACCTTCTTGGGAACATGGAACTTCGCGGAAATGGTTGCGAGGGTATCCCCCTTCTGCACGCGGTATTCGATATTATGAGCTAGGGCAGTGCCTGACAAAGCAAGACAGAGCCCCAAGGTTAGATTCTTGTTCGGCATATCCTCTCCCGCCGCTCACGCAGCGTGTGCCTTCCCGTGAATGGGTCCCTTGGCAAACTGAGGGGTATGTTAACTGCCTAAAAGGGCCCCTGTCAACCGAGGAAAAGAGCGGCCTTTTACCCGTTTGCGGCCTTTTAGGTTCGAATTCGCGTGTTTCTTAAGAACTCTTAACAATGCATAAATTCTTTTTTTCGCAATTCTTGATAGGTCGGGAACGAACTTGAGCGGGGTCTCCTTGCCGAATGTTAGGGCCAATTTGAAGCCTTTGACAAAACAAAGTTAGAAAAACTCCATTGCCGCAGCAGCTATGTTGAGCGTCGTCGTCGTGAATTGGAACACCAAGCACTTGTTAAGAGCCTGTTTGAGCTCCTTGCGCAAGTTTCCAGCTTCCGAAGGCATGCAGGTGATCGTGGTCGACAACGCTTCTTCGGACCAGAGCGCCGAAATGGTGAGCGAGGAGTTTCCGGAGCTCACGCTCATCGCATCGAGTGAGAACACCGGCTATGCGAAAGGCAACAACATCGGCTTTGAGCGCGCCGAAGGGGAGTTCATTCTGACGCTGAACCCTGACACCGAGTTGATGGACGCCTCGCTGGACGCTGCCCTACAGGTAATGAAGGAGAACCCGACCGTGGGTTGTCTGGGCGTAAAGCAAATTGGGACCGATTCAAAGGTTCAGCGCTCAGTCCGGGGATTCCCGTCCGCCATTGGCATCCTAGGAGACATCCTCAAGATCACAAAAGGCAAGCTCGGAAGTTACAGACTTGCACTTTTCGACTACGAAAGCCAGCAGCCGGCCCCGCAGCCGATGGGGACTTTCCTGCTCTTTCGCCGCAAAGCGTTGGAAGCCGTAGGCGACGCGAAGCACCCGTTCGACGAGGCTTTTCCGATCTTCTTCAACGAGGTCGACCTCCTATACCGTCTGTCTCAAGCTGGATGGGGCTGCCTTTACACGCCCAAGGCACGCATCTTGCATCATGGCGGCGAAAGTACAAGACAGGTGCGAAAGAACATGATCTGGGAGTCTCACCGCAGCCTGGCGAGGTATTTGCGCAAGCACGCCGCCACGGGGACGGCAAGGCTCCAAGCGGTCCTCCTCACACCGGTCTTGTACGCAGCAGCGTTCGTGAGAGCAAAAGGCTATCATGCCGGATTTAGACCTTAGTATTACCATCTGCAGCTGGAACACGAAGGACGACCTTCGGGCCTGCCTTGCCAGCTTGGATCGCATTCGGCCCGAGGCTGCCTTCGAGGTCTTGGTCATCGACAACAACTCGGAAGATGCATCCGCGGACATGGTTGCCGAAGAGTTTCCTTGGGTACGGTTGTTTCGGATGGCCAGGAACCTGGGCTTCACGGGAGGACACAACTATTTGCTGGGCGAACGCCGCGCTCCACATGCGCTGCTGCTGAACTCCGATACGGTTGTGCATCCCGGCGCGCTTCGCACACTCCTGGATTACCTTCAGGCAAATCCCAAAGTTGGGATTCTGGGACCTAAGCTGCTCAACCCTGACGGCTCTCTTCAATTCAGCTGCAGAAGGTTTCCAAATCCCGTCGCCGCGCTCTTTCGGAATACTCCCATCGGCAAATTGTTTCCCAATAATCCGTTCACTCGCGACTACCTCATGCAGGATCTTAACCATGACGAGATCCGGGAAGTCGACTGGGTCTCCGGCGCGGCCTTCGTGGCCCGAAAGGAGTTAATGGACCAGATCGGGTATCTCGATCCAGAGTTCTTCATGTTCTGCGAGGACGTCGATTGGTGCTGGAGGGCATGGAAGGCAGGCTATAAGGTTGTGTACCTGCCTCAAGCCGTCATCACGCACGCCATCGGACGCAGCACCGACAAAGCGCCCAATCGCATGATTGGCGGCTTTCACAAATCGATGCTTCGCTTCTACGCGAAGAACATGTTGCCGGAGCGGCCGATGCCGCTACGGCCCCTGCTCTATGCGTTTGCCGCGCTTTCGCTCGGCGCGCGAGCCGCGCTTTTCATTGCCAAGAATCGAATAGACGACTACAGGCGGCGAAAGTGAACGTTCAGGAGGCGCGAAAGCCGCAGATCGGCCTGCCGCTCGGCCTCGTCCTGGTTTCAGCCTTTTTCACTCCCATTCTGGGAGGATATATACAACAAGACCAGACCAAACTTGCACCTGGCCTTGGATCGGCCCTCTCTGCGGCCTTCTTTGGAAGCGACGCTCCCGTGCTGGCGCATGCGCTGCTTGCGTTGCCCCTTTTGGCCGCTGCCGTCGCCGTGCTTTTGACGCGTAGAGTTCAGCAGGTTCCCAAACAGCACTTCTCACTCGTTTGGCTTCTGTTCTTCGTGGCATTCGGCGGTTCGATCTTCTTTTCAAGCTTCAAGTTTCAGTCGCTCGGCGTTTGGATCGAGTGGGCGATCTATGGGTGCGCTCTCTTTACGGTTTCCGCCTCGTCGGGGCGACGGACGGGGCCCTTGGCGGTCGTTATGGCGGTGGGTGCTGGCGGGTTCATCGTCGCCCTTCGGTCCATTTACGAGTACGGAGAGAACCGGGCTACGAACCCAACCTGGCGCGTGTACGGCGGCTGGATGAATCCCAACGCTACGGCGGCCATTATGCTGATCGCGCTGTTCGTCCTCTTGGGAGTCTGCCTTAGCCGAAACCGGGTCGAGGCGCTCCTGACGGGGCTGGCAGCCTTGCTGATCGCGTTTGCGTTGCCGCTGACAGGCTCAAAGGGCGCGGTTTCCTTTGGTCTGCCGCTCGGTCTGCTGGCGATGGCGCCTTGCCTGTGCCGAATTGGCGGCGTCAAGCTAGTCGGTTCCTGGGTGGTCTGCGGTATTGCCGCACTGGCCGTGGCCGGGCTGTTTGTGAAGAACGTCGGGTGGCTTGGAATCGGGCTGGCGCTCTTGGTCTTCTGCTTCGTGGTCGGCGCCTTTGGGTCGACTGAGAAGAAGATCCAAATTGGACGGCTGATCGCCGTCTTCGCGGGATCGGCACTGCTGTCCGCGCTACTGCTTGTTACGACACCCTCGACAGGCCCGAAGGCGGGTCCAGGCGCCGCACCGCAAGCCGTCGCTTCGACACCCATCGCCCGCGTCGGCTCCGGGAGCGACACGCAGGAACAGTCGTCGGAGTTTCGCTTGAACCTTTGGAAGAGCTCTCTGCAGCTCGTGAAAGACAGTCCTATTACCGGTTGGGGCCCTGGCTGCTACCGGTTCGAATCCGGCCGCCCTGGTCTTACGACGGAGACAGTTTTTGCGCACAGCGTTTACCTTCAGCTATGGGCCGAAGGCGGTAGCGTGACACTGCTCCTGTTCCTGGGCGGCGTGGCGTGCTGGTTCTGGCTCGTATTGAGAAACGCAAGCTCGCTGCCTGTTCCACAACAGGCGCTCTTGGCCGGCGTGGTTGCCTCTTTGATCGCCTTGCTGGCGCACGCGTTGGTCGACAGCGACCTCTACTACTTCGGCATCGGCCTGAGCGTTTTCATGCTGTTCGGCGTGGGACTCTCGATCAGCACGGACTCGGTCGCGCCGGAGCTGATCCCAAAGCAGGTGCGCGTCGTCGCGGCTGCAGCGTCCGTGGGACTGGGCGTGCTGCTCTTCTTCTTTGCGGCCGACGACGTGGCGAAGA
Source organism: Fimbriimonas sp. (assembly GCA_035550555.1). Lineage (GTDB taxonomy): Bacteria > Armatimonadota > Fimbriimonadia > Fimbriimonadales > Fimbriimonadaceae > Fimbriimonas. The sequence goes on along the minus strand of DASZPA010000232.1, from coordinate 7,431 downwards.
GCACCTTCCGGCAGACCAACGACGGCCAATCCGCAGGTCTGGATTCTTTCGCGCCGTTCGATGGAGAGGCGCGCTACTTGACAGCTTGGACACAGACCGGCGAGCAGCAGCTAAAGACCCTGAAGAGCGCCTACCAGGACTTCCCTGCCGAGCGAGTTGCCCGGACAATGGCGACCCTCGACCTCAACAATCATGATCCCGCCGCCGCGATAACGATTCTCAAAGACGCGCTGAAGCGCGATCCAAACAATTTCAACACGCTCAACGCGCTCATTCGAGCTCAGATTGCGGCGGACCAGAAGGACCAGGCCGTCGAGACGGCAAAACGGCTCGTCGACACGGAGGAGACACCCTACTTCAAGGTTCGAAGTATCCCTGAAAGCGTTCCGACCGACACCTATATGGTCCGGTTCCTAGTTCTTGCTCCAAACGAGACCGATCCCAAGAAGCGAGCGGACATCCTCGCGGCCGGCGTGCGGGGAATGGTGGAGTACACGACCAAGACCGTGGGAACCATCGCCGCCATGTGGAACCAGAACAACCATGACGACACCTTCAAGGCTCCGGGATACGATTCGTATCAGGAAGCAGCCGGCAAGCTGTCGGTAGCAGCCGACGGCGCAAGGCAGGCTTCCGCCCTCTATCAGGGCCTTGGCGACCGCAAAGACGCGGCCGAAATGGAAGCCGACGGGCGATTGTTGGCCGGAGCTCTTGGCGGGAACAAATAGTGCTGCACAACCTCTTTCGCGATGGGTGCGGCGGCGTCCGCGCCATGCCCTCCATCCTCGACCAAAACGCAAACAGCGATCTTGGGATCCTGCTCCGGCGCATAGCCGACAAACCAGCTATGCGTTTTGAGCCCTTCGCCGCGCGTTCCGTGCTCCGTGCTGCCTGTCTTTCCTGCCCATATGAGGTTGGGGATCGTGGCGGTTCCTCTGCCGGTGCCTTCCTCGATCACGCCGTCGAGGGCATCGCGGACCGTCGCCCAGAACTGAGGATCGGCGTTGACCTGATGCAGGACTTCAGGCTGGATTCGCGTCGGATTCGGATCGGCCATCGATGATTTGATCTCGCGCACGAGGTGCGGCCGGTAGATGGTCCCGTTGTTCGCAACCATCGCCGCGACATCGGCCATCTGCAGCGGAGTGGCTCGAACCCAACCCTGCCCGATGCTGAAGTTGACCGTGTCGCCACCATACCAATGGCGGTTGCTGTAGTGTTTCTTCAGCCACTCGGTCGTGGGAACCACGCCGAGCGACTCGCCCCCAATATCGATGCCGGTGGATTCGCCCAGGCCCGCCTCCAAGGAAGCCTTGCAGAGCGCCTGCTCACCCACTCTTGAGCCGAGGTCGGCGAAGTAGGTGTTGCAGGACTTTTCGATCGCCTGCTTGTAGCCAATGGCGCCGTGATGGCCGAGGCATTTGATCCAAGCCTTCCCAATTCTGTAACCGCCATCGCAGAACACCGTGTGCGTCGTATCGAACTTCCCCGTCTCATAAGCCGCCAGGCTCGTGACGATCTTGAAGGTGGAGCCCGGCGAATAGCTTGACTGCATGGCGCGCTTGATCAGCGGCTTGTTGGGATCGTCGTACAGAGCGGCCAACTGCTCCTTGGTGATTCCTTGCTGGAACATGCTCAGGTCGTAAGTCGGGCTGCTGACCATACAAAGGACTTCACCCGTTTTCGGATCTAGGGCAACGACGCCTCCCACATACTTGTGCTCGGCCATCAACTGACTGGCGAGCCGCTGAAGGCTTCCGTCGATGGTAAGAACCAGGCTGTCTCCCGGAACCGGATTGTCGCGGCGCAAGACGCGCAGAGGGCGCCGCTTGGCGTCGATCTGCATCACTTCGTCCCCGGGCTGGCCCATGAGCTGCGCCTCGTAGGCCCTCTCGATGCCGCCCTTCCCCACAAAGTCGGCCGGTTCGCGGCCCATTCTGCGGATTCGTGCTTGATCCTCTTTGTTCGGAAGCCGGACATATCCGATGACGTGGGTGTACGAGGTGCTGTCCGGGTAGGTGCGGGTCGGCTCCAGCTCAACTCCGATGCCAGGCAACTCTCCTTCGTTCTCGGCGATTCGGGTTCCGACTTCGGGATCCGCTCCTACGAAGATCGGCATCGGCAGGCCAGGCGAGTGCCGAGCCGCGTCGATCTTCGGCTTCAGTCTCTTGGCATCGATTCCGAGCATCTCAGCCAGCTTGTCCACGACGCCTGGGTTCTTGTCGAGAATCGAGGTCACTCCCGTGATCACGACCTGCGGCTTCAGCCCAGCGAGCAGCTCGCCGTTGCGATCGTAGATAAGGCCTCTCGGCGCCGGCCGGATCACCTTGTCCTCGCGGCTCACGTCGGCACGCTCCGCCAGCTCCGGCGCCTTGACAACCTGGAAATACCACAGCCTGAAGAACAGCAGCGTAAGCAATACAAGCATGACGGCTGGGAAGATCGCCAATCGGAGATCCAGCTGCGGCTTACGGGGCGTGTAGATTACGGACATGGCTCCACTAGCCCGTGTGCAAGGTACAGAGCTTGCGAGGTTCGGTGCCTTTGCGATACCGGCGCGTCACCGTCTCGGGACAGTAAGCGCTTGCACGCATCCCGGTGTCGGCGCAAATCTGAACATCCACGTACTTCGAGTCGGAGTCGTCATCCTGGGAAGGCTGCTTTTCAGGCTTGGTTGGAGTGTCGTCGTCCGTCGGTTGAGTCGGCGGCGGATTGGCGGGAGGCTGCGGCAGATTGGGATCGTTGTTGTCCTTCCGCGGCTGAGTTCCGTCGTTCTGCGTGGGCTTTTGATCGGTAGGAGGCTTGGGAGTCGCCGCATTGGGATCGCCGGAGTCGGTCATGCCGGGATCCAGCGGGACGTCGTCCTTTGGCGGCTTCTGACGTCTGGTCCGCACAGCGACGCGATCGACCTTCGGCGCGGGAGCATGACCAAGATTCATGCTGTGCGCGGCGAGCATGATGTTCCGCCACATCTTGGCCGTGACCGTGCCTCCAAAGACTGCTTCGCTCATGCTTCGAGAGGCGCCGCTCTTGGAGGTGTTCCCAACCCACCCGATGCCAAGAAGACCATCGGAGTAGCCGCAGAACCATGCATCTTTCGCTTCTTGAGTGGTTCCCGTCTTGCCCCTGGCATCCGGCACGTCGCTCGCCGCGGTCCCCGTTCCATGCTGTACCACGGCCTCAAAAAGCTCGTCCATGTCTTGGCAAACGCCCGAATCCAAGACCGAGCGATAGACCGTCGGGCTATAGGCCTTTTGCACGACCTTGTTGGAATCCTCCACGCGTACGATCGGGCATGGATGGACTCGGTCGCCGCCGAGCATGAAGACGGAGTAGGCCTCATCCATCTCCAACGGCGTGACTCCCCCGGTGCCTATCGCGATCGAATCGACGGCCGGAAGCTTGCTGGTGATGCCAAACACCTGTCTGGCACTGTCGACCACCACACGCGGCCCCATGTTTTGGACCGTGTGGATGGCGGGCAGATTGACTGACATTGCAAAGGCGCTCGTGAGGCTGAAAGTACCGCCGATGCGCTCACGGCCATTGTTGTGCGGGGTCCAGGGCGTGCCGTCGCTGCTGTGATAGATCGCGGCGTTCGACAGGCTGTCGCCCATGTGGACGATGCCGTCCCGCAAAGCCGTGGCGTACACGATGGCTTTAAACGCCGATCCGGGCTGCCGGCGCGCCGAAGTGATCACGTTCCACTTGCTCTTGTTGTAGTTGGGTCCGCCGACCTCGGCCAGGATTCTGCCGTCGGTGTCGGTCATCACGAACGCGCCATCGTTAACCCTCCAACCGCGGTAGTCCCGAATGGTTTGATTGACGGCACTTACGGCCGCCTTTTGAAGCCTGTAGTTGAGCGTCGTGTAGATCTTGTAGCCGCCGGTCTGAAGATCGAAGCCGTCGTCGTGCAGGATGCCGACGACATGGTCCACGAAGTAGCCGGCTACCGGATCGATCCAGCGGACGCCTTCCGGGGGCTTCGGATTGAGCTTCAACTTCTCGCTCTTAGCCTGCTCATATTGCGAGTCTGTGATCCAGCCCTCGTCGCGCATGATCTGCAAAACGTCGTTGCGCCGGCTGATCGAACCCTGCTTGTCATGGACGGGATTCCCACGAGTTGGATGCCGAATGCACCTCGCGAGTGTGGCCGCCTCCGCAATCGTGAGCTTGTCGGCATGCTTGCCAAAGTAGGTCTCGGCAGCCGACTCGATCCCATAGGCGCCCTCGCCGAAGTACACCTCGTTCATGTAGATGTCGAGGATCTGGTCCTTCGTTTTGAGGTTCTCGATCTGCTGGGCTGTCGCAATGTCTTTGAGCTTTCTCTCGAAGCTCCGCTCCTCGCCGTTGACCAGCTTCTTTGCAAGCTGCATATCGATCGTGGAACCGCCTTGGCTCGTATGGCCCTCGCGAACGGCCAGCCAAACCGACCGGAGCAATCCCATTGCGTCCACGCCGCGGTGCTCGTAGAACCTGCGGTCTTCCGCGCAGACGATCGCGTTGCGAACGTAGTCGGGAAGCCTCCTGACGTCCACGTAGGTTCGCCGCAGGCTTGACGTACGGAAGATCGGAACGGGCGTCGCATCTCCCGAGTAGATCACCGATTCGGTGTTGGTGGGCAGGCTAAGCTTCTGCGCGATGTCGTCGGCATCCTGTTGCGCCTGACGATACACAGGAATCCAGGCAGCCAAACCAGCGCCTATGACCACCCCTATGAAGGTCGCTAAGCAGATTGCGGTCCTCTTCAGAACCCGGACCCATCTTGGACGCCTCTTTTTCGCGTTCTGCGAACGTTTGGCCACTTGTAGGATTATAACTCCGCGCGAGTCTAGGGAGTTCCGTATCCGATGCTTCTCGCAACATTGGCCAAGGCTTCCGAACTGGCGGCGCCCACGATCACGTAGGTCTTTCCGCCTGCTTGCCAAGTCACTGCGTGAAGCTCGTCGCGCTCGAATTGGTGCAGCCTGTCCGGGCTCACATCGGTCTTAAGCTCGAAGAGAGACAGCCTTCCCTGCCGCGACCCATACGTTTCGACCAAGACGTCTTCGCCCCGCCGATTGGCCACTCGCACGTCCTCCAGCTTGTAGCCAGACGACCTCGGTAGAAACGTTGGCGCAAATCCAGCCTTGGACGCAACATCTCGCAGCACGTCGTACGGCGTGATGACTCGGACGCCTCGCCGGCTGAATCGGAAAAGCGATGGATCGAAGGGAGGGGGATCGAAATTGATCTTGTCGAACACGAAATAGCCGATCTTCGCCCCGCCCTGATCGAAGATCTCCCGCTTCAACATCATTCCGTGCTTGGGCTCGACATAGAGGCGCTGCAACGGATTGCCGTCCTTGTCTTGGACCACAATCTGTACCGTCCAGTGGCCGGCTACCTTCATCCCCGGGCCTTTGGTGAGCACGATTCGCCCGTCCGCCCCGCGTCTGGCAAGCCGCACCAGGCGTTCAAGGTTCTCCTCATGCCGCGGTTCTTTGACGATCACCTCGTTCTTGTCCGGATAGAACTCCTTTCGAACGTGACCGTCCTCAACGATGATCTGGCCGGCGAACCTGCTGCCGTCGGGAAACTCGGAGCGAGTCCTTGGACCGTCGCGATAGACGATCTCGGTGAAGTCGACGTTCACGTTTCCGTGCGCGAAGTGGACTTTGCGGCGACCGTAGAACCGGGCGTGGGCTCCATGGCGAATCGCCTCTTTGAGAACCTGCGGCACCAGGGGGCTGCTTGCCCACTCGGACCTTTGCCCACGATGTCCGAATCCCCTAGAAGAATGGCCGCCCTGGGCCAGGGCGGCTGACGACCAGACGAGGAGCGGCACTAAAAAGAGCGCCCGTTTCATCAAAGCTCGAGATCAGCCTCCGAATCGTCGGTCCAGGAAACTTGAGTGACGGATGAGGTGCGAGCCGCCTCGGTTGGATCCAAACCGGCGCCTCCCACATCGAAGGCCCGCATGTCGTTCTGGTGGAGGTCCATCAGGTCGCGCTCGATCCCGTTGCTCACCATCGCATGGGCCTTGGGCGTCGACAGCGAAGGAGGCATCATCATGGGACGGACGACGAGCAGCGCGGCCAACGCGCAAGCCGTGGTCAAGCTCAGCGGCCTCAGAACCCAAAAGAAGCGGCGCCGCCGTTCAGCCTTTCGGGACTGGGCGCGAAGGGCCTCGTTCAAGCCGCTTCGCCACAACATGCTGGGCTCTTCGCTTGGGAGGGAGCTCACCAGGTGCGCGACCATCTGCTGCGGACCCGAGTTCAGCTTTTCGTCGATATTCTTAAAATTCTCGTTCACTTCTTCTCACCGCCATCCAGGTAAGCCTTGACGACGTTTTGCAAATGGGCTCGCGCCAGAAACAATCTACTTTTTACCGTGCCGACCGGCACGTTCAACATCCCTGCGATTTCCTCGTACGGAAGATCTTCGCGATCATGGAGGAGCAAAACGCTCCTTAGCTTCTCGCTCATCGACTTGACCCCGTCTTCGACCACGGCATAAAGCTCCGAGTCCATCGCCAGTTGGTCCGGCTGCCATCTTGCATCCGGCACGTCGATGTGCTCGCCTTCTTCAGGATCGACGAGCGCGACTCGATCGGGGGTTCTGTCTTCTTTCCTGGCCCGATCCACGCAGAGGTGGTATGCGATGCGAAACAGCCAAGTCCTTACCGACGAGCGGCCGTCGAACCTGTTGAAGTTCTGGAAGGCCTTGATAAAGACCTCCTGAGCCACATCCGCCGCTTCTTCGGCGTTTGGCACCATCCTGCGCACAAATCCAAAAACGCGGCTCTGGTACGCATCGACGAACTTGCCGAAGGCTTCATAGTCTTGCCGACGGCATTTCTCGATGAGGGCCGCTTCCGACGCCGCGTCGTTTTGCATTCGTTGCGTAAGCAGGGCTGTTCCGATGCACAACTCCATAGCTGTCAAGTAATGACGTTAGGAGAGCAAGAGGGTTCAGTGCCTATTTCATACGACAACGGCCCGAACCAGGAATCCCGGCTCGGGCCGTCAACGCACAAATTTTCGCTTTTAGAAGTGGACGCCCACGTAGAGGCCAAATCCGTTGAACCTCGAGTTGTCGTTGCCCCAGAACTTGCCCTCCAGGAACAGCGGCACGCCGGTGAGAGGCAGATCGTATCCCACGCCGCCCTGGTAGGCGAAGTGCGTGTTGGAGGCTCCGAGGCCGTGGTCGAACGCGACACCCACGCCGGCGCTCGCGAAGAAGCCACTCAGCGCTTTTTCGTGGATCACGTAGTTGAGAAGAATCGGCGTAACCGACACGCTGTTGCGGCTGAAGTAGTCGACGGAGAGGGAGCAGCTTGACCGGTAGTCCTCCATCTCGTTCAGCTTGGCGAGGCGGTATTCGGCGCCAAACGCGAACCACTCGTTACCCACGGTCTGCGTGTCGCTGTTAACGGGCAAGAACAGCCCG
>DASZPA010000231.1:0-1590 GCA_035550555.1 Fimbriimonas sp. | reverse complement strand
GTGGCACCCACAGTGGTCCGTGCCCCCGATTGTCGAGAGGGCGTGCTAGCGTTCGTTTCGCCTAACTCCCGTGGTTACGCTAGTCGATCGGGGCTGAATCGGTTATTATGGCATTCGGCGCCCTGTTTCCCCCTCGGCGGTGGGGAATCGCCGGGGTGGATGGTTCCGGGGAATCGTCGCGGGAAGAAAAAGGCCATGGCAAAGATCGTCAGTCGCAAGGACAAGCGTAAAGAGGCCGAGGCGGCCGAAGCCGCGGATGCCAAGCCCGCCAAGAAGGCCCCGGCGAAGCGCAAGAGCCGCGCCAAGGCCGCCAAGGACGTCCGCCTGAAGGCGTTCTGGGGCGTTTTCAACCAGTCGATGAAGCGGGTGGCCCTGTTCGATTACAGCGAGCGCAAGGCGGCCGACAAGAAGGCGGCGGAACTCACCGCCTCGGCCAAGACCCCGCATTTCGTCCAACCGGTCAAGGAAGCGATCGCGGAGTAGGGCGGGTGCCAATCGCTCCTGAATCGGGCACGCGGAACATTCCGGCACCCTGCCCGGAGCCGCCGCCCAGCCCGCCACCCATTCCGCCGCTATACTGCGGCTCCAGCAACTCGGCAATCCGGTCGTGCACTTCACCGGTTTGACGGATGAACAACACGTCGCTCGGTGGCTGTTTCTCATCGCCAGTTGATCTCGCACGGCTTACGACGCAAATCTCGCCTTCGCCGCCATTCCCCTGCCATGTCGAGGGAGCGATGAGTTTCTTGATGGCTTCGGCCGTCTGCTCTCCCGAAGCTGTGCCGAGGTGATAGCGCTTCGTGACGACGTGGGTCTTACGGTCTGGCGCATCGGCTTGATGGGCCTTTATTTGCTCTCGGAGGTTCGCCAGCAACTCCGTAACGCCGACGTGAACCTTAGGGCATTGCGAGAGGATTACGTAACTATCTGCGAATGGCTGAAGCTGGTAGTAAGAGCTGTTGCCATCGCCCCAAGCATCCGGATGAACGTGGGACGTGACAAGGTTCAAGAGCGGACCAAATGCCGCGTGCTGGTAAGGTATCGCTTTGACAAGATCGCCAACGTAATAAACCTTCGTTATGTCGATCTCGTCCGCCTTTTCCTGGCTCGTTATCCTCAACACTTCGTTCTGGATAACGAAAGTCAGACCGAACTCCTCAAGAATCAAATTCAGCGCTGATTCAAATGTAATTGGCTTGCGCGTGGCAAACGTGACCGGCGCCGAAGGATCGACCGCGGCATCGGTTAGGCCTTTGGCGTCCAGCTGGATGTTGATGTCCAGATGTTCCGCGCAGAAATCGACCACATCGGAAAGTGGCGTGTCCGTAAAACGAAGATCGACCGGCTTCTTGAGCGCTCGTTCGATTTCGTCGACCGCGGCCGTCGTTGCGTCCGTGGTCGCGGTGACCACCTTGAGCTTATAGGAGGACAGGGGGGGCTCGGAGAGGTCCTTGTCCGAAGCCTGTGTCGCCGGGCCTTTTACGCCCCCCGCCTTCGGCGCTTCCTCGCCCGTGCCAGCAGAGCCAATCGCCAAGCCGACCACGAGCGCAGCCGCCAACGTCCACTTGCGTGACATAGACACCTCCTCTT
>DASZPA010000230.1:0-8837 GCA_035550555.1 Fimbriimonas sp. | reverse complement strand
CACGCAGCAACGGAACCGTCTTTCGCGTGTCCACGATTCGCGCGCCGGTTCCTTCGACCTTGCTCACGAATTCGCCGGTAAGCGTGGCGACCCCGCTGAGCATCATCAGAAAGTTGAGGATGGTTCTCTCGGCCAGCAGCGCTCGCCGGGCGCTCAACACCCCGCTGCAGACCACAGTGCCTCGGGTCAGCCGTTCTCCGTCGACACGCTCTACCGTGATGCCGGATTCGTCAGGCTCGCTGCTGGTGGGGTTGAGAAGATATTCGGCGATTCCGGCGCCGCAGAGGACACCCTCCTGCTGTGCTTCGATATACCAGCGGACCGTCTGGTCGGGAGGAATGACGCCGCCGGAAACGTCTCCCGAGCCGATGTCTTCGAAGAGCGCGTCTTCGACGATCTGCCACCAATTGTGGGGCTCAGGCTGAAGCCAGGGGCTCACTCCTCCTCGACCTCGAGGCTGCATCGAGCGGCAAGCTCTTGCACGATGAGGTCGAAGGGCACTTCCATTCCGTTTCGAGACCACCCGACAGGCACCTTGAGGCGGCCCGCGACGATATGCGCAAAAGGCTTGATGGTGATGATTCCCTTCTCCAACACCAGTTTGGCGCGATCGGGCTCCAAAAGAACCTGTCTCACCTGGCTATAAGGTACCGATTTGATCGAACCGTTGCGGACGATCTCGAAATGGTCGTCCTGCAGCACGTACTCGCTCGCCTCAGCCTGGCGGTGCATCACGTCGGCGTAGGCACTCTTTCCATAGTCGAAGATGGCGCCGGCGGCGGTCTTCACGTTCTCGCCAAACCCCTTCTGATCCACGCCGGTTTGCCGGACGATGCCCTTGCTCCGCACCGTCGCGGTCTTTCGCATGTTCTCGGCCCCCGTCTGAAGCCATTTGATCGCCTCGCCGGGCCGATAGCGCACCAGTTCCATCAAGTTTCATTGTGGATGAAAGAAGCCTGAAATGCCGAAAAACTAGGGCCAAGGACGAGTTTGGGCTGCCGACAATCCATCCGGCTGCAACGTATGGAGTCTTCGTACGCTCGTGGACGAGCGGCGATGAGGAGACGATGCAATACACCCAACTTGGACGAACTGGTTTAAAGGTGAGTCGGCTTTGCTTAGGGACCATGAACTTTGGCCCTCGGACGACCGAAGAGGACAGCTACGCGATCATGGATCGCGCCCTCGATCAGGGGATCAACTTCTTCGATACCGCCGACGTCTATGGCTGGAAGAAGGGTGAGGGCATCACTGAGCAGATCATCGGCCGATGGTTCGCCCAAGGCGGCGGCCGACGAGAGAAGACCGTTCTGGCCACCAAAGTGTACGGCGACATGGGCGACTGGCCCAACGAGTCGCGGCTGAGCGCGCTGCATATCCGGAGAGCCTGTGAGGACTCGCTGAAGCGATTGCAGACCGACTACATCGACCTGTACCAGATGCACCACGTCTACCGGGAAGCGCCTTGGGAGGAGATCTGGCAGGCGTTCGAGGTTCTCGTTCAGCAGGGAAAGGTTCTCTATGCCGGCAGCAGCAACTTTGCGGGCTGGCACATCGTGAAGGCCAACGAGGCCGCCAAGAAGCGGAACTTCCTGGGGTTGGTCAGCGAGCAGTCCCACTACCACCTGCTCCGAAGAGAGATCGAAATGGAGGTCATACCCGTCTGCCAAGACTACGGTCTCGGACTCATCCCGTGGAGTCCTCTCGGCGGCGGCCTCCTTGCCGGCAAGCCGAAGGACGATGCGGGCGGACGGCGCTCCGACGACTGGTTCGCGAAGGCTTCCGACCGCGAACGGGAGAAGCTGGAGAAGTGGGAGGCGCTGTGCGGCGAGCTGGGAGAGGCGCCAGCCGACGTGGCGATCGCGTGGCACCTCCATCAGCCCGCCGTCACCGCCCCGATCGTCGGCCCCCGCACGATGGCGCAGCTCGACGGAGCGATCCACACCTTGGACATCAAGCTGGACGGCGAGACTCTCATGAAGATCGACGAGATCTTCCCAGGCAAGAAGACGTCGCCGGAAGAGTACGCCTGGTAGCTGCTTTGGGGAACCCCGCGGCTGGCCCGCAGGGCTCCCCAAGAGTCGAAAGTTGCCTTCGGGACAGCCGCTACTTCCCTTCTGCCGTTTGATAGTCGGCTTTGAACTGCTTGAGGTCGGAGGAGTCCACGTCCGAGACTGCCACGTATTCGAGTTCCCCTTCGTTCCAAGAAAGCAGGTGATAGCCCTGCCGGTCTTCAAGCCACATGGTCGCTCCAGAAGCAGGAAAGACGAACAGGTTGATCAGATGTTTGCGGCGGCCGTAGACGAAGACCGGCACCCTTTGACCTTCGATCAAGTCGAGCCGCCCGCCCAGCAGCGGAAAGCCCTCGGTCCTGAGTTGGAAAGGCGTGGGGGAGATCGAGGTTTTTCCGTCGAACCAGGGTTTCACCGTGTGCTGGTCAGTGGAAACGACGTCAAGCAGATGGTTCGGCATGAGCGAACGCACATGACTCTGCATGAGCTCCGCGACGAGAGCCGAGTGCGTGCTCGCTCGGCTGTTCCAGAGAGCGGTACCCACGACTGCGACCACGACCCCTCCCACAAACGCGAAACCTAAAGGAAGCGCTGAAATTCTTCGCTTCATGGCGGCAGGGGGTATCGAACGGGCGACGCGGTCTCTGAGCTCTTCCGAGACCTTTGAGGGCGAGACCTTCCGAATGCTTTCACGCAGCGCGCGTAGGGCCTCCAGCTCCTCGGAGCAAGACTGACACTCGGCCAGATGCTTCCGCAGCTCGGCGCTCTGCATCAAGTCCAGCTCGCCATCGATCCAGGCTCCGATCCACGGGCGGGCTTGCTGGCAAGTCACGAGGAGGCCCCCCACGCCTCGGCTCGAAGGCGTTTTGCCAGCAGCGCCCTTGCTCGCGAAAGCCTCGACATCACTGTTCCCACGGGCGCGCCCACGATCTCCGCGATCTGGGCATAGGACTGTTCCTGAAACTCCTTCAGTATGAGGACCTCTCGGAAGGGGGGCGGAAGTTCCGAGATCGCGGCCTTCACCTGTTCAGACTGCACGCTTCGAAGCAGCGCCGCCTCCGGATCGTCTTCGGCTCCTACGGGTTCGAATTCGAAGTCGCCCAAGCTGCTCATGGGAGCCGCCTTGCGCTTCTCAAGAAATCTAAGGCACCGATTGCGGACGATTTGGAAGAACCACGGTCTCCCATCGGGTCCGCGGAAAGAGGCGAACGCCTCATAAGCCTTGAGAACCGACTCATGGACGGCGTCCTCGGCGTCCTGCCGGTTCTGGAGATACCACCAGGCGACGTCGTACGCCGCGTCGAGATGACGCAGAACATGCCATTCGAACTGATCGCGGTCATTTTTCATCAGGTGGCGCGAAGCATCGATCCTGCGCTCTCTATCATGAAACGATCACCTTGCCCTGCATGCGCGGATGGATCGAACAGAAATACGAATACGTCCCCGGCTGGTCAAATCGGAAGGCGTATTTGTCCTCCGTATCGAGTGGGGGCGACTTGAACCGGCCGTGCTCTTCTACCACCGTATGCGCCATGTCGTCCGAATTGAGCCATGTAACTCGGGCGCCTCGGGGGACGGATAGAGCCGCCGGAGCGAACGTGAAGTTGTCGATCACGACCTCCTTGTCGCTGCCTTGTGAAGGCTGTACCGCCAAGGTAGAGTCGACGACCGCGATCTGGCCTGGTCTGGGAGCGAAGTTGACCGTTGTAATCCCCAGCACGTTTCTTAGTTCGCCGGCTGGAACCACCATAGGTCCAGGGCCCTTTGCCTGCCCCGGCTTGGGCTGCGGAAAGGCTGTCGACATGGCTGTGTGAAAGGTGACGTTACCTTCGACCTTCTGAAGCGACGGGTGGATATGGCCGTTGAGGACGGTCACCGACCCGAACCGCTTGAGCAGTGCGAGGGCCCTCGCCCCATCGTCCGTTCCCCACCCCCACTCCGGATAGACCTCCCAGAGCGGCACATGCGCGAAGACGACGATCGGCGTGCTGGAGGACAGGCCCCTGACGTTTTTTTCGAGCCAGGCAAGCTGCTCTTCTCCCAAGTTGCCCATGCCGCCCGCTTTCAAGTTGAGAACGTTGACAAGCCCGATGAAGTGAACGCCTCGGTGGTTGAAGCTGTACCAGCCATCGCCGACAGTCCCCTTTCCGTATCGAGCGCGATAGTTCTTGCCGTTGTCCACGAGAACGTCGTGCTCACCCGGAACAAAGAAACGGTTCCCCGCCCTTGCCGTCGTCAGTATCTGGTCCAGCGCGTCGAACTCATCGTCTTTCGACAGATGGCTCAGGTCTCCCGTGTGCAGCATCAGCTCCGGCGAGGCCGGCAACCCGTTGATCTTCGCCACGGCCTCTTGCAGCGTGCCGAGGACGTTCTTATTGGCGTCCTTTCCAAAGCCGATGTGGCTATCGCTGATCTGGACGAAGCTGAACGAAGCTGCATCGACAGTCTCCTTCGCAGCCGTCCCTCCTCTCAGCAGGGAGTTTAGGTCGATCGAGCTCAGGACGCCGCCGGACACCGTGTAAAGTGCCCCGGTTCCGGCCCACGCCATACATTTCAAGAAGTCGCGACGGTCGATTCCGTCTTTTGGTGTTTGTTCCACGGATCAATTCCTCGGAGCGTGAAGAAGCTCCGAGGTGTTGATCCGGTTTGTCCACGGTTTATTCCCGCTCAAGGAGTTTCGATTATCTGTTGAAGGTGATCACCGCTTGATTGCCGTAAGGGTTTTGTGAGCCCGTCGCGCTTGCGTTGACGGACACCCAGTCGCCGAGCGATGGAAAATACGGGTATTCAGCGGATTGCGGCGGAGGTGGTGCGGCGCGAGAACGTCGCCAGCCGCGCGACGGAGGTGGGCTGCCGCTCTTCGCGCTCGTTCTTGAGCGTTGCCTCTAGCTGGCTCATTGTGACGAAGCGATAGCCTTCCGAGCGGAGCTCCGTCACCAGCCTTGGAAGGATCCTCATCGTTTCGTCGACGCCCTCGTGAAGCAAGATGATCGCTCCGTTGGAGAGATGGTCGAGCACGCGGTCTTGGATCACGTCGGCCCCGGGGTTCGCGTAGTCTTTGGGGTCGTCGCTCCACATGGCTGTGGACATCGCGCAGTTCGCCGCCGCACGCATGACGGCCGGGGTGGTTTGTCCGCCAGGGGGCCGGCAATACCGTGCGCCGTGGCCGATCACTTGCTTGAGCAAGTCCTGGCAAGCTCGATACTCGACTTCCACGTCCTCTTCGGGGATCTTGCTCAAGTTGACGTGGCTGAAGCTGTGGTTGCCAATCTCGTGCCCCTCGGAAGCTTCCATGCGGACGATTTCGGGATGACGCTCCACCATTTTTCCGACCACGAAGAACGTGGCCTTCACATTCATCTGTCTGAGGAGATTCAGCAGCTCTTCGGCCTTTTCCGGGTGGGGACCATCGTCGAATGTGAGGGCCACCACCTTGTCCTCGGAGTTCCCGCGGTAGATGATGTCGGGGCGCCGGCGCATCGCCAGGTGGATCATGTGCGGCGGCTCAGATTCGATTTCTCTTCGGGCCTGCTGCCACCAACGATCCTGTCGCTGCTCGGTAGCGGTGTTCACCAAGGAGCCGTGATAGACCCGAGGACGGATGATCGTCGTCACAGCCAGGGTGCCCATGAGCAGGATGGCACCGGCAGCAACGGCAATCGGTTTCATCACACCCACTCCATGTTCAACAACTTTCCTTCAAGTTCCGTTTGGAGTCGATCCAGTCTTGCCGCCAAGGCAGCAAAAACGGACGACCAACCGCGCGGGAACCTGACTCCGGGTTTTCCACCGAAAAACCTACCCTATCTGATTGCCGCAAATGCGACCTTTGGTCACCGAGAGTTCGTCAGGTTGGTTTTGGCTCGTTGTTCCTCCTGCAGTGGTTATTGGCCGCCGGCGCTACGCTCTTCACCGAGATTGAAATAGCTCGCAAGTTCGCCGGAGAACATCGTGCGAAGAACGCTTACTTCATTTTAGTGGAAATTGCTGGAGAGTCGAGCGCACTTCGCGTGGGTTCGGCAGCGTGAACAAAGCCTCTTCGAAAGGGCAGGTATTCTGTCGCCGACCGAAGGAGGAACCCACATCAGAACACGGGGCGTGGCGGGACGTCTTAGGTTTGGGCCGGTTCTCAACGGCGTAAGGGCTCGATGACGAGCCGAGTTAGGCGATCTTAGGGAAAGGCGGTCTCGAGCAGCAGCTCCATGGAATCTCGGCCAGTCTTTTACGATCCCAAAGGACGTCGCGGAACGTTTGTGACCCGCGTTGGGACGTTCGTGGCTTCGCTGGCTGCCGTCGTCAGCACGGCTACCCTGCTCTTCACGTTCTTCAGAAGCCTTTACCTGCCAATCGTGCTTCCACAAAGCAAGCCGACAGCGCTTCCCGGCATGCCCGGACGTGATCAGAAACTGCCGAGCTTCTTCACCTCCGCGGATCGGAAGAAGATCACCCAGGACATCGCGAGAGACATCAGCCGGCGACGCAACACGCCGCTAGTGAAGGCCACAACCGTGGCAGCCGGCTTCTACGCGCCTTGGGAAGCCTCGGGACTCGCATCGCTGCGCCTCAACGCCGGCCACCTGACGCATGTGCTTCCCCAGTGGCTGCACCTGACCCAGGACGGGGAGGGCATCGACGCGGCAACCGATTTCGATCCAAACCACATCGTCGCCAACCGGGACGTGATGGGAATCGCGCGAAAGAACGGGCTCAGCATCCTGCCGATTCTCGACAACTTCGCGCTTGGGTACCCGGACAAAGTGCGCCTGCAGAAGATGCTCGACTCGCCGAAGGCGCAGGAGGCCGTCGCCTCAAGCTTGAACTCCTTTCTGAGAGAGTGGGAGTTTCAGGGCGTCAATCTGGATTTCGAGCTTGTCGGCAGCAAGCAGGCCACTGAATTCGTTCAGTTCCTCAAGCTCCTCCGGCAAAAGTTCGATCAAGGGAAAACAAAGCTGACGCTCACGGTGGACATCGAGGCCGAGAATACGCTCCCCTTGGCCGACGTGAGCGAGCAGTGCGATTGGCTCGTCCTCATGGCTTACGACGAGCATTCGGAAGACGACGTCCAGGGGCCGATCGCCAGCATCGCCTGGTCGGAGAATCTCGTCGAAAAGGTGCTGGCAACCGTGCCGAACAACAAGCTGGTCTTGGGAATCGGCAACTACGCCTACGACTGGGTCGATGGTAAAGCCGGCGCGGACAACCAGACGTTCCAAGAGGCGATCAGCAATGCGGCGGGATACCGAAGCGAGACACCTTCCCAGGTCATCCGCTACGACGACAACAGCCTCAACAACACCTTCGCCTATCGGGACGACGACGACCAGCGGCATGTGGTGTGGATGCTCGACGCCGTCTCTGCCTACAACCAGTGGAAGGCCGCTCGGGAGAATCAGATTCGGGGGGCGGCGCTCTGGTATCTGGGGGCCGAGGATCCAACGACTTGGAGCTTCTTCGATCGCCGAGGCCTGAACGGCCCGATGGATCTGAGGGGCCTCGAAACCGTGCACTTCCCGTACGAGATCAGCTTTACGGGTCGCGGCGAAATCCTCACGATCAAGGATTACCCGAGAGACGGAAAGCGGTCGGTGAAGTTGGAACAGCCGCAGCCCAACCTGGACAACAGGCTGATCGGTACCTGCGCTTACGACAGCTACGCGACGCCTTACGTGATCCGCAAAAGCGGCTATCTTCCCAAAAAGCTGGCGCTTACGTTCGACGACGGCCCCGATCCGACTTGGACGCCACAGATACTGCAGGTGCTGAAGGAAACCAAGACGCCTGCCACCTTCTTTGTCATTGGCAACTCGTGCGAGTCGCATCCAGGATTGGTTGGTCAAGAGTATGCGGACGGTCACGAGATCGGCAGCCATTCCTACTTCCATCCCAACATGGGCGCCATCAGCGAAGGACGGGACCGGCTGGAGCTCAACCTAACGCAGCTTGCCATCGAGATGGCCACGGGACGCTCGACGATTCTCTTTCGGCCCCCTTACAACGCGGACAGCGAGCCTGAGACAGAGGAGCAGCTCCGGCCGATCCGAATCAGCGCGCAGATGGGGTACGTGACGGTCGCGGAAAACGTGGATCCGCTGGACTGGGACCTCAAGCAGCCGGACGGCAACGGAGGGTTTCGTAAAAAGACCGGCGACGATATCGTGCGCGCGATCGACGTCGACCTCAAGACCCGGTCCCGCAACCAGGACGAGGGCAACATGGTGCTGCTTCACGACGCCGGGGGCGACCGCTCCGCGACCGTCGACGCGCTCCGGAAGATGATCCCACTGCTTCGGAGCGAGGGCTACGAATTCGTGTCGGTCTCGACGTTGATGCACAAGACCCGCGACCAAGTGATGCCGCCCGTACAAGACAAGGACAAGGTCATCTTCTGGCTGGGCAAGATCACACTTGGCACCACCTACGCCGTCCTTTGGTTCCTGTCCATCGCGTTCATCGCCGCCATCGGTTTGGGGCTCCTGAGGATCTCCGTGGTGACAGCCTTGGCGTTGTTTTTCAGGCGAGGCGAACATGTGCCGGTCGTTCCCAGCTTTCAACCGAGCGTCTCGGTGCTGATCGCCGCGTTCAACGAGGAAGCCGTGATCCGGCGGACGATCGAGTCCGTCCTCAATAGCGATTATCCGATTTCAGAGATCATCGTCATCGACGACGGATCAAGCGACGAAACTTCTGCCGCGGTAACGGAGGCGTTTCACGACGAACCTCGCGTCCGCCTCTTGCAGCAGGAAAACGGCGGAAAGGCATCCGCCCTGAACAACGGTATCGAACACTCCCAGGGAACGATCCTGTTTTGCATCGACGCGGACA
>DASZPA010000229.1:0-17715 GCA_035550555.1 Fimbriimonas sp. | reverse complement strand
ATCCGATGCTCCGTCTTGCCGCTTCGGACCAGTCTCAGGAGTTCACGGCGTTCATCGTCCGACAATGAAATGCGATCTCTTGCGACTCCAGCCACGAGAGATTATCGCATAATGCGACTAACTATTGCAAGTAAGCACTAGTAACGGGCAAAGCCGGCCCTGCGACCGCGACGTTCGAGTGGGCGGCGCGGATAGATTGGTAACTTTTTTGGCGAGATCGAGCCGGAGGTCCACTCCTCCCCGATGCCAGTGGCTAAGATAACCATCTTATCTCCAGTAGCGCCGTGCCTCACGCTCCTATCTTCTCGATCTCCAGTTCAGCAAGTTGTCATAAAACAGATACTGGTGCGCCCAACCGGCGAGCTTGCCGAACCTCTCCCGGAAGAAAGTCCCGATCGCGCGATACTTCAAGTCGGTGAGAGCGGACTCTCGCCATTGGGGGAAGTAAAGACGTGTGGCAGCCTGCCAGAGATGAGTGTCGACGGGAACGGCTTCGGTGTGGTGCAAAGCGAACAGCGCGATACAGTCCGCCAGCTTCGGCCCGATGCCGTTGAAGCTGCAAAGAGCGGCGTGAGCGCCCTCATAGGATGCAGATTTCAGCTCGTGCAAGTAATCCGCCCCACCCCTCCCCAGAAGCTCCTGGGCGATTCGCGGAATCGTTCCACCGCGGTACCCGAACCCCTTCGCCCGTAATTCGGCCTCAGGTATCTCCGCGACCCGCTCGACCGTCGGAAAGACAGTGAGTCCGTCCGTGAGCGGCTCGCCGAAAGCTCCAAGCGTTCGGACCATGCCGGTGATGCGTGTCACGTTGTTGTTCGGAGTGCACAGGAAGCAGAAGAACGTTTCCACGGGGTCGCTCGGCCTCATGAGCCTGAGACCCCGCAGCGAAGACATATAGGGCTCCAAGTCCGAATCGATCTCCAAGAGCTTCGCATTGATCTCCCTTTCGTCCCAATCGAGGCGAAACAGCTCCGAGAATTCATCCGGGCCCGCGTTGCTCTCAACGTTCAGTCGTAGCCCACCCTCTCGAATCCGATACCAATGACTGCCATCGACGCCCACCCAGTTGCCCTCGCCAAGCTGCTGCCAACGGAACACCTGACCGGCGACTACGCACAGCGGCAAGGACAATTGGCCGAGGCGCAGATCGACGGAGAAACGGTTTGACATGGGTTGCTCTCTTACGCCGGAGCCATTGCAAATCAACCTTTTCGGCTAACGTCGTTCGGCGCGTGACGACATCCGATCTTACACGCGCGTAGGTCCTTTCAGACTTAAGAAGATGGAGGATATCGTCCGTGAGCTGATCCGCCGCCGCTCGGAGCACTGCTTCCCGCTACGCGTCCACAGCTCTGCCCGCAAGTTTGCGCACAGCGTCTTGGCCGTGCTGTTCCCGCACTTTTCCGAAACGATGCGGTGCGACGAGGCCGAAGTCGCCGCGGAGGTCTCAAGTATCCAGTCGCAGCTCCAAGGCATCATGGACGCCCTGGCGGATCACTTCCCCATTCCTCCGGCCGACAGCGCGCTTGAATTCATCAACACTCTGCCTGGCGTCTATTCAAGCCTGATGCTCGACGCCAAGGCGATCCACTATGGCGATCCTGCCGCGGTCAGCACCGACGAAGTGATTCTCACCTATCCCGGCTTCTTCGCGATCGCCGTGCACCGAATCGCCCACGAGCTGTCGTTGCTCGGCTATCCCCTCTTGCCCCGCCTCCTCTCCGAACACGCCCATGAGCGCACGGGCATTGACATCCACCCGAAAGCCTCTATTGGAAGCTCGTTCTTCATCGACCACGGCACAGGCGTCGTCGTCGGAGAAACCTCGATCATTGGAAACGGGGTCAAGCTCTACCAAGGCGTCACGCTGGGCGCCCTTTCGGTGGAGAAGCGGTTAGCCAACGTCAAGCGCCACCCGACCCTGGGAGACAACATCGTGGTCTACGCCAATGCAACCATTCTGGGCGGCGAGACCATCATCGGCCACGACACCGTAGTCGGCGCCAACGCCTGGATCACAGAATCCGTTCCCCCCTTCTCCATCGTCGGCCGCAACACCGAGGCCAGACCAAGACGCAACACTGCCGACGAAGAACTAGAGTTCTTCATCTAATGTAGCCGCGACCCGGCTCGTTTGCGTAAGCCTATAGGTAGTCATAAGCTGAAACGAAGACCCATGGGTTCGAGAGGCCCTACGCGACCACGAACAGGTCGCAGCTACATGACTTGTCGAAGCAGCTCCGGCACGTCACTTGTTCGGTCTGCCACCTTTGCACCCGCCGCAAGAAGCGCATCGACCTTCGACTGTGCCGTACCGCTCTTGCCGGACACGATCGCGCCGGCGTGCCCCATCCGCTTGCCAGGAGGCGCTGTGCGCCCCGAGATAAAGCTGACCACGGGCTTCTTCATCGTTTTGACAAACTCCGCCGCTTGCTCCTCGTCCGATCCGCCGATTTCGCCTATAAGCACAACGGCTTCGGTCTTCGGATCGGCTTCGAAAAGATGCATTGTTTCCAAGAAGCGAGTCCCCGGAAGGGGGTCGCCGCCAATCCCCACGCAGGTGGTCTGCCCGATTCCCGCGCGGGTCATCTCCCAAACGATCTCGTAGGTAAGCGTGCCGCTGCGAGAAACCAGACCGACGTTGCCTGGGCTGAAGATGTGTCCCGGCATGATGCCAAGCTTGCACTCGCCTGGCGTGATGATGCCCGCGCAGTTGCCCCCGAGCATGCGCGTCTTGCCATTCTGCTTCAGGTGCCCCAGAACCTTCAGGCTGTCCTGGATCGGCACGAACTCGGTAATTAGCGTCACGAACGGAATGCCTGCAGCCTCGCACTCGAGCACCGAATCCGCCGCAAACGCTGGCGGGACAAAAACGATCGCCGCGTTCGCGCCTGTTTGTTGTACACCCTCCGCCACGCTGTCGAACACGGGTACGCCCTCGAAATCTTGGCCTCCCTTGCCAGGAGTGACTCCTCCCACGATCTGAGTCCCGTATTCGATCATCTGCTTCGCATGGAAGCTGCCTTCGCGACCGGTGATGCCGCAGACGAGCGCTCGGGTGTTCTTGTCGACGAGGATTGCCATCCCTCAGAGGTTACCGAACCGGCAGGCGACTCGACCCGAGCCTCCTGCATCATAGAGCCAAGCCGTGCAGACCTTCCTGCCCTATCCCGACTTCGCCGAGTCCGCGCGAGTGCTCGACAACAAGCGGCTGGGCAAGCAGCGGGTGGAGGTCCTGCAGATTCTCAACGTCCTGACGGACTCCACACGCAAGGGCTGGCGAAACCATCCAGCCGTCGCGATGTGGCGAGGCCACGAGGGCGCCCTGATCGAGTACGGCGTAGCGATCTGCAACGAATGGATTGGCCGCGGCTTCCGAGACACGGTGCGTCTAAAGCTCCTCGACCGCCAGATCCCACCAAGCCCGCTTCCCGCCTGGCTGGGAGATGAGTGCTTCCACTCCTCCCACCGCTCGATCCTCCTACAAAAGAACCCCGATCACTACGCCCAATTCGGCTGGGACGATCCGATTCAAGAGTGCCACTGGCCCGTCTAGTCCCGCGAAGCGCGGAGCCGTTGTTCGAATCCAATGGAGTGTGAATCAAGTCGCCGGGCGTCACTCGCCAGCGCCAACGGCGCGACCGATACCGGCCCACACCATCGGTGTGGGAACGAGCCAACATGCGCAGCGAAGGGCCAAAGGCCCGTCCCATAGCCACCCGCGTCCGGGTTACCAAGCCGCAATCTAATTCCGCCCCCTGCACGGCGGTTTTCTCCATGTCGAGGTCTGATCACGAGAGAGGTGGGCGTGGCCGAAAGGGACCTCCGGGTACAACTACCAATAGCGATCTGCCCGCAGGGGGTGCCGTAAGGCTGAGATGACCGGTGAAAGACCGGTCGGACCCCAGGAACCTGATCCGGCTAATACCGGCGTAGGGATTGTGGAAGCAGGCCTCCCATCCGGGGACCCGACTTCGCCAATCGTGCGCAGTGGGTCGCGGAAAAATCTGGAGGTCCTGTATGTCTCGTTCCGCATTCACGCTCATCGAGCTGCTCGTCGTCATCGCCATCATCGCAATCCTCGCGGCCATTCTCTTCCCTGTCTTTGCCCAAGCGAAGTTCGCAGCCAAGAAGACGGTCGACCTGAGCAACGCCAAGCAGATCGGCCTCGCCGTCAAGCTCTACCTGAACGACTACGACGACACGATGCCGATCTTCTACGCCTACAACAGCGATCCGACGATCTACAATCCGCCGGTCCACCACGGCACCGAAGTCCTGCTCCTTCCCTACACCAAGAACCAAGACCTGTTTCGCAGCCCACTCGATAACGGCGGCCCTTACCTGGCTCAAGACCCGGGGCCCATGGCAAAGGGCGCCGACACCTATTGGAAGGCATACGGCAGCTCGTACCGCTTCGCGCACTGCAACTTCACTGTCGCGGCCAACGAGTCCTCGCAGAACAACAATTTCTACACCGACACAATTCCGGTGACGGAAACCGCCATTCAGTACCCCGCCGAGACGCGCGTCATCCGGTTGGAGATGATGGGCTTCTTCGTCCAGCAGAACGACCCCCAGTGCACGCGCTATGGGTACTGGTGCGGCTACTTCTCCAACTGGGACCCCTCGGGCGGAACCCTCATCTACTCCGACAGCCACGCCAAACACGCCAACGGCCCCGGCGATTTCGACCAGAGCCGAGTCGACCCAAACGGCGACAAATCGGGTGACCCCACCGGCACCGGCGCCGCCTACGACGACACCTGGTACTGGCGCTGTGACTAGACCTTGCCCGCTGGTTTGTGGTCGCAAGAAACCTGTCAAGGCCGGTCGGCTTTCATTTGAAGCCGATGACAACCGCGACGGGTCTCACGACCACAAATCGGGAGGCTGTTGCGTTGGCGCGTCATGTGCCGATAAGCTCCTACAACCTTTCAAGCTTGTCCTTCGTCCCGCAGGGCCGAGGGCCCCTTCGATACCAGCCCACACGGAAGGTGTGGGATCGGACGCCGTAAGCGTAATGGGCCGAAGGTTCGCTCCATAGCGTGGCACGGAGAGCTATCAATTGGGCTTGCGACTCGTTTGTCGGCCCCTTTGGGGAGATGTGCCTTCCTGGAGCGGCAGTGAGGCGAACTTCGGCCCTCCGGAGAATCCCTATCCATGCCTTTCCCACACCTTCGGTGTGGGCTGGTATAGGGTCGCGCCGTTGGCGCTGAAGAACCGGTCGGCCCTCGACAGTTAGCAAGGTCTGTTTAGAGTTGTGGGAGCATCGCCTATCGGCGTGCGTTCCCTTGCAGCCTCCCAGATCGCGGCTACATCAGTGGCGAATCGCCGCGACTTGATCCAGTAACTCTTCCGCCCTCGAGAGCGGCCACTGCGTCTCTCTATCGCTGAGGGCCTTCGTCGGGTCCGGATGGACTTCCAAAAACAGGGCGTCGATCCCTACCGCCAGCGCCGCACGCACCATCGCCGGAATCGACTCGCGAACTCCGCCGCTCGACTCTCCTGCCCCACCTGGACGCTGGGCCGAATGCGTCGCGTCGAAGCAGACCGGAACGCCGAAGCTCCGCATGATCTCCAAGCCAGGCATGTCGACGATCAGCGTGTTGTAGCCGAAGCTGGTCCCTCTCTCGGTCAGCATCGTTCCGCTGGCGCCGAACGATGCCAGCTTTGCGACGATGTTCTTTGTGTCGCCCGGCGCCAGAAACTGGCCCTTCTTCACGTTGACAGGCTTTCCGGTTCGCGCCGCCGCCTCCAAGAGGTCGGATTGGCGGCAAAGAAACGCGGGGATCTGAAGCAGGTCGGTAACGGAAGCCGCCAGTCCGGCCTGCTCCGGCAGATGGATGTCGGTCGTCGTCGGAACCCCGAATTTGCGGCCCACGCAAGCGATGATCTCCAACCCAGCTTCCATGCCTTCCCCTCGCACGGAGTTGGCCGAGGTTCGGTTGGCCTTGTCGAACGAAGCCTTGAAGATATAGCCGAAGCCGTAGGAAGCGCAAAGCTCCTGCATTCGGCCGGCGACCTCCTCGCACAAAGCCAGGGATTCGGCGAGACAGGGACCTGCAATCAAGGTCAAGGAATCGCCCCCGACCTCCACCGATCCGGCATGAAAGCTCTGGATCACTTCTTCTTGCCGACTTTCAAATCGACCTTCGCGTCGACGGCGGATGGCGGGAAGCACGCCGCCATGGTGCACTGCTGGTAGTTGACCGACAGCACCACCGTGCCGCTCTTGGCGCTGGTTTTGAGCGTAACAGGAATGGAAACGTCGCCCGAATAGACCTTCGTCGGCTTGTCGGCGCCGGCCATCTTCATGTCTTTGCCCTTGGGGTACGCAACCGAAACGAGCTTGACCGGGCCGCTCTTGAGCTTCACTGTGACCGGCTGCTCGTACTGGTCGCTGGGCGGGTTCTGATAGCCATGTAGGCCGTCCGCGAACTTGAGCTTGACCGTGACCTTGACCAAATGGTTTGGCGCGACGGCAGCCTTGGGCCCGGCAATCGTCACAGTCGGCGGAACGTTTGAGCCCTGAAACGCCGCAGCAGCTACAAGTGAAAGGATCATCATCACACTAAACCTACCCAGCGCCGAAGCTTGTAAAACGTAGTGTCCCGGTTCAATACGGCAATTGCCCTCGTGAGAGGCACGCTCTTCGGGCAAACCTTCACGCAATTCTGCGCGTTGCCGCAGCCCGTGATCCCCTCCTCCCCTGTGAGGAACTCCAGCCGGTCGTCCATGAGAGTCTTTCCAACGGGATGAAGGTCAAAAAGCAAGGCCTGTCCCAGGGCAGCCGGTCCCACGAAAGCGGACCGCTCGTTCACCTGCGGACACGCCTCCACGCAGCAGCCGCACGTCATGCAGCGGCTCAGCGCATACCTAAGCTGCCGAATGTTGTCGTCTTGCGGTTGTGCCGGCCCAAGGTCGAACGATCCATCGATCGGCACCCAAGCTTTCACCTTCTTGAGGTTGTCGAACATCTTGGTCCGGTCGACCACCAAGTCGCGCACCAACGGAAACTTCTTCATCGGCTCCAGCTCCACCGTGTAGGTGTCGCCATCCAGATCGCCAACCTCTTCGATCAGCGCCGTGCAAGCCTGGCGGATCTGTCCGTTGATGTTCATCGTGCACGAGCCGCAAACCTCTTCCAGACATGCCGCGTCCCACGTAGGCGGCTTGACCGTCTGCCCCTGCGCGGTCACGGGGTTCTTCTGAATCGCCATCAAGGCGGAGATCACGTTGAGCTTCTCTTGAAAAGGAACAACGAACTCCTCCCACCGGCTCGGCGCCTCAGGATTGTCTTGGCGAAGCACGCGAACAAGGATCTTGGAAGGGATGACGCTGACGCTAGCAGCCATGTGTCTTGTCAGTCTACTATTTTCGGCTGTGCCTCTTCTTCCCGCGATCTAAATGTAGCCAAGAGCTGGCTCCTGGTCGCGAAAAGACTCTCGGGACGTGCTCGAATTCAATGAAGGTTGGCCGGGGGCAAGTGGCTCAACGCGACGGCGAACCGGCTCGCGGCAACCTCGTGCGCCGTCCGTGCAACCAATCACTCGAGAAAAGCGTTGATTTAGTTGGCGCAACGCCTCACTTTTGGTATACTTAGAGGCTCGCTATCTACGTCCCATGCTGCCAAGTCCAGACATCCTTAACGATTACCCCCACGGCAAGTTCGTGCTGTCGAACCTTGCCGCCAAACGAGCGAAGCAGCTTCGAGAAGGCGCTCCGGCGTTGGTCCAGGTGGATTCGAACCACCCGCTGACGATCGCGCTGGCCGAGATCGCAGCCGGCAAGATCAAGCCGATCATGCCGACCGGCTCCGATGCCCTCATCGAAGTCGATCAGCCGCCCATGCTCTTGGTCGACGACACCCTGCCGGCCGAGTTGGGAATGCTGTTGCCCGCTCTGGACGAGACCGAAGCCGCCCTCATCAGTGCCGTGGCCCTCGAAGAGGACCATGAGCACGATGCCGACCACGAGGCCGAAGGCGAAGACGTGCTCAGCCTCTCCGACCTGGTCGACGACGAGGAAGAAGTCGCGGCAGTCTCATCAGACGACGACACCCTCTCGCTCAGCGACATCGCCGACGCCGAAACGGCGGCCGACGAGGACGAAGCGAGCGAAGAGTAACCTCGCATGGCCAATCGGGATCCCTACGAGGTCCTCGGAGTGTCGCGAAGCGCGGGCGCGGACGAGATCAAGTCCGCCTACCGTCGGCTTGCCCGCCGCTATCATCCGGACGTCAATCCGAACGATCCCACCGCTGAGGAGCACTTCAAGGAGGTCGGCGAGGCGTACTCGATTCTCTCCGATCCCGACAAGAAGGACCGCTTCGACCGGTTCGGGACGGTCGATCAGCAGCAGATGCAGGGAGACGTCTTCGGCGGCTTCTCTGACCTTTTCGACGTTTTCTTCGGCGCGGGCCAACAAGGCGGCCGACGGTCTCGAGGACGCGACGGCTCCGATCTTCGCTACGATCTTCAGCTAACCATGCTCGACGTCGTGAACGGCGCTCAGCGGGAGATCGAAGTCGAGCGCATGGCCGAATGCGACTCCTGCCACGGCTCCGGCGTCGAAGGCGGAAAGAAGCCCGAGACCTGCCCCACCTGCAAAGGCCAGGGCGTTGTTTCGGCCGTTAGAAACACCTTCCTCGGCCAAGTACGAACCCAAACGACCTGTTCCACCTGCCAAGGAACCGGAACGCTCATCAAAGATCCATGCAAGGTTTGCAGAGGCGCAGGGGTCACGCCGCGAACAGAAAAGGTCACGCTCACTGTTCCACCAGGGTTTGAGACGGGAGCCACCATGCACCTCCCCGGCCAAGGCAATGACGGAAGTGGTGGTGGCCGCCCTGGCGACTTGTATGTGGTCCTGCACGTTCAAGACGATAAGCGGTTCGAGCGGCGCGGCCAGACGCTGTTCACCAATCTCGACCTCACGTTTGCTCAGGCAGCACTGGGCGACCAGCTTGAGATCGAAGGAATCGAAGGCCCGATCGAGGTTTCGATTCCCGCAGGCACCCAGCCCGGGACCAGGATTCCGGTCAAAGGAGCGGGACTGCCGCCGCTCCACGGTGGACGGCGGGGTGACCTGATGGTCCTTGCGACGGTGAAGATTCCAGAGCGGCTGAGCGAAGCCGAAGCCAAGTTGGTCCGAGATTTTGCGGAGCTCCGCGGCGAAGACGTGCCGAAAGGCGCCGAGCGCGGCGGCATCTTGGGCGGCCTGTTCGGCAAGAAGCGATGAGCTGGATCAAGGTCGAGGCGTTCTTTCCGGAACCTCCGCTCGACTGGTCGCCTTACATCGAGATCTTCCGCGAACACGGCATTGAGAACACGATCGAGGAGGACTCCAGCCTCAGCGGTTGCCTGGTGGAAGTCAAAGGCTCTGCCGAAGTGATCGGGCAGCTCAAGGCCGACCTTCTGGCTGCCGGCGCCGGCGAAGTCAGAACAGGCCCGCTGGAGGAGGTCAACTGGGAGGAGGCGTGGAAGCAGTTCTTCAAGCCACGTCGAGTCGGTACCTGCTTCATGGTGGTCCCAAGCTGGGAGTCGTACGAGACCTCGCCCGGCGACATCCTTTTGCTCCTGGATCCCGGACAGGCCTTTGGGACCGGGGACCATCCCACAACCCGCATGTGCCTGGAACTCCTGGAAGAGCTCGATCTCGACGGCATCCGAGTCGCCGACGTCGGCTGCGGCAGCGGAATCCTGGCCATCGCTGCCGCGAAGCTCGGTGCGAGAGTCCGAGCTTTCGACATCGACCCTATCGCCGTAGAAGTTGCAAAGGAGAACGCGGAACGAAACGGAGTCGAGTTCCCCGTGATCTGCGGCGACGGCCTGACTGAGAGTCTGCCAACGATCGGCCATGTTCCCCAAGACGAAACGCCGCTCGAACCCCCATCTCGCTCGGGCGGAGAGGTCCGTGAGCTCGCGAACCGGGAGAGGGGCCTCCTCGGGCCATCAACGCAAGAGTCCCCTGACTACGACCTCGTCATCAGCAACATCATCAGCGCCACCCTCATCCGTCTCTCCCATCAGGTTTCCCGTGCCGTGACCCCCGGCGGCGGCTGGATCGTCAGCGGAATCATCGAAGACAACTGGCCAGAAGTTCGGAAATCGGCTGAAGCAGCCAACTTCATCCTCGCGACCGAAAAGCACGAAGACGGCTGGGTCGCCGCTCGGTTCCACAAGCTCACGGTGAGTGATTGAAGGACCACCTTCCGATCCGAGCGCTCACCCGCGTCTTCGTACCCGGCGCGTCTCCCGAAGACGCCATAGAGCTCCCGCAGGAAGAAATAGACAAGATACGGAAGGTCCTCCGCCTCTCCTCCGGCGCCGAGATCGGCGTCCTGCCGAACGACGGCTCACTCATCCGCTGCCGATTCGAAGGGCGAGATGCCACACCGTTGGAACAGGTCTGGCCCTCGACGGAATCGCCGCTAAGGCTCACCGTCGCTCAGGCCCTCCCTCGAGGCGACAAGCTCGACGAGATCATTCGAGCCTGCACCGAGATCGGAGTCGCGCGGTTCGTCCTTTTCCCGAGCGAGCGGACTGTAGTGAAATGGGATGCGAAAAAGACGGGTGAACGGATTCGACGTCTCGAAACGATCGCCCGCGAAGCCTGCGAGATGTGCTTCCGGACTCTCCTTCCCACGTTTCGACTTTTCCCCGATTTGAAGTCGGTCCTGAAGGAGTACCCATCGGCAACCGTCCTGTCCGAAGTCGAAGGAGTCTCCCCAAAGCTCTCTGCCCAAGCGACCCAAATGACCTTGGTCGTTGGCCCCGAAGGAGGTTGGGCAAGCTCAGAGCTCAAGCAGATCGGGGACCGAGGAGTCACCCTCGGCCCACGGGTCCTAAGAGTGGATCACGCCGCGGCGGCCGCAGCTTCAATCCTTCTCCTAGATCATGATTAGAACAGGCCCGCGCAGCTAATGCGCAACGATGCCGCTGATCGTTGTCGGAAGTGGCCGGAAAACGATCGAAGCGATCGAGAGTTTCTTGCCTCTCTCTCATGGGCTGCCGACCGATCCGGAAGCCGATGGCAAAACAGCGTCTTGGTGGGGCGAAGCAACGTACCGCCTCAAGATGAACTTGATTCCGAACTCCGTTGGCCGTTCCTATGCCAATACGTGGCTCTTTGACGATCTCGCATGTGAGGCATCCGTCTAACGAGCATGCAACCATGAGTTGGCGAGGACTGTCCTAGCGTCCCGTCTCTACGAAACCGACAACGGCCGGGCTATGCCGCTAACGCTAGACGCATTAGTCAAGGGCGGCTACCTTAAAGCCCGGCCGGTGGACCGGTTTGTCTGCCGGCCTCTTCGATACAAGTAAACGAAAGGCACCGTTTACAGAGTGGAGATCGACGAAAGGGATGACGGAGGCAAGCTGAGCGTTCCGCTCAAACGCTTCAGCCCGATTTCGGCTGCTTTCTGAACATCCTTCCGCGAATGCATATTCTTTCGCAGCCGCTGAGCGAGACCTTCATTACCCGCACAAAGGCCCTCTCCCAGCCTCCGTGCATTGTGTCGGTCGTCATGCCCTCGCGTGTCAGTCTAGACTCGGGAAAAGCCGTCCACGGGGACCGGCATAGATACATCTCGAACCTCGAAAAACAGACTCAATTTGAACAGACGTTCTTACGTTCCTTCATCGTGTCAAGAAGATCGGTGCATGCGCTGTCCGTATACGTTCCATACGTGCATGTAGTTGACGTGCCATTGTCGCACCCTGCAAGGCCCCACGAGCAAACTGTACCGCTCCCCGATATGTAGGCGTCATAGCCCGTAGTCGGAGATCCCGTACACGATAAGGTACAGGGGTTTCCTCCGTTGCATGCTCCCAGTGTGCCTCCACCCCAAAAGCGAGACATGTCCCCTGAAGACATTTCCGAAACCTTGCTTGCCTGCCCATGGGCCATCACAAGACAAGTCGAACCGAGAGCAAGTGAAACGGCAATTATCGATAGCAATCCTATTCTCATGTTTCTTCTCCAGCCCTTTCCTGAAACAAAGAAGACTAACGCAGCTATTTCTTAGCGCCCTGAAAAAGAGATGCACAGGAAACCTGCTTCAAACTCAAATCTGCCCCAATTTGGTTAACGCTGCCATCGGCGTGATTGGTTGTAGGCTCACTGCCCGTTTGCAGTCGGCTATCACAGCTATTGGTCGGAATACCGCAAGCATCTTGAAGTAAAGGCTGCGAGGCAATGTCTGAATCTAAGCCCAAGCTGAGTTGCTTCGTTTCCTTTAGCTTCTTAACGCTAGCCGGAAAGAATAGGTAGCTTGTGGCACTATGTCTGATGCCGTCAATGAAGACATTCTCTCTGGCAAAAGAATCTGTTGGGCAGAACCACAAGGCGTTTGTGCGGACATAGGGTTGCAGACTTTCAATCAGCAGGTTCGGCCACTGAGATTTTGTCGGAACGTACTCGCCGGCGTCTGGGTCCAAGGCAACTAAAAGTTTTTCGGAGTTGGTGTAAGGTGGAGCATCACCATCATTAGAATCACTGTAAAGGCGGATCGCAGTCGCCAACTGCTTCAAATTGGATGCGCACTCGGTTTCTCTCGCCTTCGCTACAGTAGATCGTGTGACAAAGAAAAGGATCGAGGCAAGGATGCTTACGATAAGAACACAGATCAACACTTCCATGAGCGTGAACCCGCGACCTAGGACACCCTTAGCGCGCTGAGCAGCGCCGGTATTTCTCGTGAAGTTGAACATTATTGTTTTAGGATTCCCGAAGGGTAAACACAAGATTCGGCAAGCATGTTGCCGTCACTTCCTTTCACTCGAATGTACACAGGGCCTTTAACATCAGCATTGGTGGCAAGCTGAATTCTATTCCCGATTTGGCTGATGTGAACCGATGGATCAGAAACACTAATATGGGTGGGCAAATTGGAATTCTCGACCAAATGGATCGATGCCGCGTAGCCTGTTGGAGACTCCTTTGTAAGGAATGTCAGTTTGGGATAGAGGGCAACTTTAGAATCCCTGTATCGATGCGCTTGCACGCGATACTCAAGCTGCCTATTGCTGTCACCTACGGAACAAACAATATCTCCTAACGGCCCATCGGTTCCCGGGTCAGTCCTGACAGCGAAATCCGTGGCTGATCGACGAACAACTTCTACGTTGTCCGGAACACGGATCGAGAAAATCTTGGCAGAGTCCTTAGAGTTGACCAACCGAACTGTTACCGGATCTCCGGAGTCCGGCATCCAAACTTCACTCTTGTCAAACCACGCGGAAGCCACTACGTTCCAAGTCAACTCGTATCTCGTTTGTTTCGTTACTCTCTGATCAGATTTCTCTATCAGATTAAATGCCACCCCGGTCGGCCCCTGCAACCTATTAGTTTTACAAGTTAGAAGAATACGGCGGCGTTCTCCGGGCTGAACTAGCCTTAGATCATTGTCCAAAAGAGTTGCGGAGACCCCACACGCCTCTTCAAAGCCGGCCAAGAGAACAGGTCTGCCTTCAGAATTGTCAAATGTGATGACCTGGTTGAGGGTCTGCTGGGGTGCGACGTCGCCGAAATCCTTCCTAAGCACCGCCACGCGTGATACCCCTCGGAATGCCAAATACACACCACCGAATGCCAACGAGCAAAGCGAAGCCGAGATGCTGAGGAGTGGAATAGC
Source organism: Fimbriimonas sp. (assembly GCA_035550555.1). Lineage (GTDB taxonomy): Bacteria > Armatimonadota > Fimbriimonadia > Fimbriimonadales > Fimbriimonadaceae > Fimbriimonas. The sequence goes on along the minus strand of DASZPA010000229.1, from coordinate 4,073 downwards.
CTTCATTGTGCCGGTTTAGCCGTTATAAACTGTCCACTCCAGAGATAGCGTAGCTGCTCTGCCGTATACGAGGTCGACTTAGCCGGCGGGTCGATAACCCACCATCGACCATTCTGTCTCTTCGCAACCACAATAAAATGTGCCGGCCTGACTAAAATGATAGAGGGGATCGGAATCTGCTCAATGTCTAAGCTAGACACTTCGAACGCCTTGGCCTCGCAGCCCAACTGGTGAGCCCCTCGTACGAGATCGCCTATCGTGCTGCCAGCGTTCTCGACGTGAGTTGCGTTCAGCGCCTGCGATGGCGTGACCTTCGCGCCAATCAGGTTGAGCAAGAAAAACAACGCCTCGGGTCCACAAGATTGGTCCGACGGCCGCGTCCTATAGGAGACTTCGCGGCCTGCGAGGCAGGCTTGAAGTAGCCTTGAAGAGACCTCCGCATCGATAGGATGGACACCGCCTGCCGGAACGTAGGTACTAACGGTTTCATCGTAGACCATGGAATCTGCAGGCGGGGACCATAGTGTCGGGCGTTGGCACAAAGGTGTTGGTTCGTTGACACGGTAAAGCTCGTCCCGAGTTCGGCGCCCACCGATGCTCGTAAAGCTGTGAACGAGCACAGGAAATGGATTTTGACGGGATGCGGGCGTGAACTCGCTAGAAAACTTGTACGGGAACGTCGACGGCCCCTGAATACTGACTTTTGTCGGCGTCACCTGGCCATCCTTGAACACAACCGTAACTCTGGCTCCCGCCGGTCCTTCCCCCTTCGGCACAGCAAATGTAACACTTTCGCCACTTTTTTGTCGCGATAGCCTAACTGAAGAGCTGTGGGCAAGAGACTCAGAAAGGAGTCCGTCGCCAGAAAGAAGGACCCCCAATCGGTAAAGAACGGTTTTTACACTTCCCCGCTCGCTTACAACATCCGAGCCAAAATCGGTCCCAAACAACCTCCTGTATTGCCCTTTGCCGGAGTCTGGGTTGATGAGAGCAAAGGCAACGGCATCTTGCACGCAGGCTTGCAGGCGGGGTGCTGGGGAAAGTTGCCACAGTTGATCGCAACCCGGCCAGAGGCAAAGTTTGAATTTGGAAGTTGCTGTCTTCCTATCTGCTCGAAGGTCGTAGGTTATATCCGCCCTGTCAAACAAAGCTTCCCACCCTTTTAATCGAATGTTGAGTACTGAGAGCTGGTGATTGTTAGTATTGGACGGTGTGGAGACATGAGCGCTGAGCACGATAAATAAAGGCTTGGCCAGCGTCCCGATCACTCCCATGTTATTTTCAGCGATTATAACGATCTTAATTAGGTTTAACAAGTACTTTGCTTTTGTAACCCGAAAAATCGCAATATCGATGGGACGGCAAGTGACGCCGTCTCAAAAGTTCCCGAAGGGAACCAGCCGGCCGGCCACCGAAGGCGGCTTAACATTGCAGGGGACGCAACCTGAAGCGTCACCAAGCATACGGATCGTCGCCTTTCACCCAGAGGGACGTGATCAACTGCCCGACATGGTAGTGCTCGTGCAGCGCGATGCTGGTGAGCGCGTCGTATCTGGGAACCTCCCGCAGACCGAACGACGCATACCAAGGGTTGTCCGCGACCACCGCCTCGGCAAGCCGCTCTTCGGAAAGCGATTCAATGTAATCACGCGTGGACTGTCGCACATCGGCGAGCATCTTCTTGAAAGTCTCGACGGTGGAGCTGTGCACGAGCGTCGCCTCCGCCTCAGCGTGCGAGAGATGCTTTCCGTCTCGAAGCAACGCGATAGCCATCACCTCGTTCATGGCGATCTCCAGAAGCTGGTCGTCGATGGGCCGAACCCCTTCACCGGGCGCCCACTTCAGCATGTCGTCAGACAGGCGCGTAAGGACCTCATCCAGGTCGCGGCGGATGAATCTTAAGCGGGCAAGAATACGTTCTTTACTGCTGGGGTCGCTCTGCATAGTGGACACAAGTCTGGCACATTTCGCGCCCGATCCCCCAGCTCCACGAGCCGCGATCTGGTTCGTGACTGATTCGTAGTCGCGAAGGCCTCGCGATAGTCCTCGGATCCAGTCACGATCGGAGGGCGTTGGTAAGCTCCGCGCGACCGCGGTCCAAGAGTCCGTTGGTTTGGAAACGCACGCCGATAGGCAACGCTCCTACAACGCCAGAGGCTTGCCCTTAATCCAGTTCTCGCAAACTGTCGAGGGCCGACTGGGTTCCTCAACGCCACCGGCGCGACCCATACCAGCCCACACCGAAGGTGTGGGACAGCATCGATAGGATTCTCCGGAGGGCCGAAGGTTCGTCATATAGCGCTCCAGGAAGGCACATCTCCACGAATGGTCCGAAAAACGAGTCGGAAACCAATTGATAGGTCCCCGTGCCACGCTATGGAGCGAACCTTCGCCTTTTACGCTTACGGCGTCCGGTCCCACACTTCGGTGTGGGCTGGTGTCGAGCGGGCTCTCGGCCCTGCGGGATGAAAGGACAAGCTTGAAAGGTTGTGGGAGCCTTTCGGCATGGCGGTCCAAGCCTCCCAAGTCGCGGCTACAGATCGTGGTTGTCGCTACTAAACCAACCGCATCGGCAAACCCGCGCCGGCCATGTGGTTCTTCAAATCCCGAACCCGATACACCCCGTCATGCACGATCGATGCCAACAGCACCGCGTCGGCCTTCCCTTCCGTGACCGCGTCCACCAGGTGTGACGGCTCGCCTGCGCCTCCGCTGGCAATGACGGGGATGCCGACAGCCTCAGAAACCGCTCGAGTCAACGCCAAATCGTATCCCGCCAGCGTTCCGTCCGAGTCCATGGACGTCAGCAGAATCTCCCCAGCTCCCAGCTCGGCAACCCGCACAGCCCACTCCAGGGCGTCCATACCCGTGTCGTTTCGCCCTCCATGTGTAAACACGTTCCACGACGAGCCAGTCCGCCGCGCATCGATCGCGACCACCACGCACTGCGATCCGAATCGCGATGCAGCCTCCGACACAAGCTCGGGAGTCTGAATCGCCGCGGTGTTCAGCGAGCACTTATCGGCGCCGGCGAGAAGCGCGAGCCGAATGTCCTCCACGCGCCGAAGTCCGCCACCTACCGTAAACGGGATAAACACCTGCTCGGCAACGCGCTCGGCCAGCCGGATCACCGGCGCGCGCTCTTCGTGCGAGGCAGTGATGTCCAGGAACACCAGCTCGTCGGCGCCTTCGGCGTCGTAAAACTTGCCCAGTTCGACAGGGTCGCCGGCATCGCGAAGGCCCACGAAGTTGACGCCCTTCACAACGCGCCCATCCTTGATATCCAGGCAGGGAATCAGTCGGATGCTGCTCAAGTGGCCTGCACCCGCATGATCCGGACGGGCAGCCGCCCGTCCTTTGCCGGCTGGGTCACCACGTTGAAGCGGTCGCTGAAAGCCTCGACCTCAAACGGGTTCGGCACGGCGCCGGCGTCCCACATGGCGCGCGCGGCTTGGCCGATCACGTTCAGCACCAGCACCTGCTCGTCGTTCTGCATCTCCAGCGTCGTCAGGTCCGAGAGACCGATCTTGTGGAGCCCCTTCGTCTGCACATAACCGCCGAACGCCGTCGGCTTCCAAATGGCGTTCACATGCTGATCGGCGCTCGTGCCGGGCGGAAAATCGCGGATCGCGGCAGCCAGCGCCGCGCGGTCCCAAAGGCGATCCGCTACCACATCGTAGACAATCTTCGCGCCACCCAGCTCGGCGATCGCATCGACCGCATGAAGAACGAACGTGAGATGGCGCTTGTCGGGCAAAGGCTCCTCGCTCAGGTAGCGCACTTTGACGAACGACTGGCTCTCGTCCAGCGCAGCGACCTGCTCGGGGGTGGCTGGCGCGTCCTCGGTAAAGATGTCCGGGCGGAACGCGTTCGGGTTCTTGGAGCGCAACGCCAGGGCGATATGGGTGCGGATGTCGGAAAAGAGGATTCCCTCCTTCGGTCCGACCGGCGAGGAGCCTTTGACCTTGTAGGGGTTCTCCGCCAGCATCCGGTGCATCATCTGTTCTTGGCTCGGAAGCTCGGTCCCCGGCAGAAACACCCAAAACTCGGTGGTGCTGGCAAGCGGTCGAACC